>JAILMZ010000139.1 GCA_024692105.1 Saccharofermentans sp. | reverse complement strand
CGTCTCTGGGATAACGGGAATCAGCTACAACTACACGATAGAAAGGTGCCTTCTTCTTGCCCATTCTTCTTAAACGAATCTTTACTGCCATTTTCTTTTCCTCCGGAAAATTATTATAGTTTTTATTATCATCGCATCTGCTTGCAAAGCATCAGCGGGATGAACTTATTATCTTCTGCCCTTACGCTTCTTCTTGTCTCTTCTTCCGCGGGGCTGTCCGTCGTATTCTTCGGTCTGCTTCGATTTCCCGAAACCTCCGAACCCGCCGAGGCCTCCGCCCATGCCGGACATGGCTCCGAGGTCTCCCATGCCGCCGGTCTTGCCGAGGCCCATCTTTGCGGCCTGCTTGGCGAAACCTTTCGGCATCTTCATGCCGCCCTTGCCGTTAGAGAACTGCTTCATCATCTTCGCGGTCTGCTCGTACTGCGTGATGAGTTTGTTTACGTCAGATACCTGTACGCCCGCGCCTGCTGCAATTCTCTTCCTGCGGCTCGCATTCAGGATGGAAGGCATCTTTCTCTCCTTCTTTGTCATCGAAGAGATGATGGCCATCTGCCTGTCTACGATCCTGTCGTCCAACTCGTCCTCGTTGATCTTGCCGGCAGTACCGGGGATCATGCCTACGAGGTCTTTGAGAGAACCCATCTTCTTCATCTGTTCGAACTGCGAGTAGAGGTCGTCCAAGTTGTACGAGGAGCTCATCATGCGCTCCATCGTCTTTGCAGCCTCTTCTTCGTCTACCGCTACGGAAGCCTTCTCGATGAGAGATACGACGTCGCCCATGCCGAGGATCCTGTCCGCCATACGCTGGGGATAGAACTGCTCGATGGCATCGACCTTCTCGCCCGTACAGATGTATTTGATCGGCCTGCCGGTCAGCTTCCTGATGGACAGTGCCGCACCGCCTCTGGCATCACCGTCGAGCTTGGTCATGATGAAACCGTCCATGCCGATCGCTTCTTCGAAGGTCTTGGCAACATTAACGGCTTCCTGACCGATCATTGCATCGACTACGAGGAGCTTCTCTGTGGGATTGACCTCACTGCTGATGCCCTTGAGCTCGTCCATGAGCTCGTCGTCAACGACGGTACGTCCTGCGGTATCTATGATCAGGTAATTGCAGAGCATGTATCTCGCTCTGCCCTCACCGTCACGAGCAATCTTGACTGCGTCCTTCTCTTCCGGGTCGATATATGACTCGACTCCCGCGCCGTCAGCGAGCACCTTGAGTTGCTGCGCTGCCGCAGGTCTGTGGACGTCAACTGATACGACCATCGGCTTCTTGCCTGAAGCCTTGAGGAGCTTGGCAAGCTTGACTGCGGTAGTCGTCTTACCTGCACCCTGAAGACCGTAAAGGATGATAGTCGTAAAACCTGAATCGGAAACTGCGATCTTCTCTTCGCCTTCCTCGCCTCCGAGGAGCTCTGTGAGAGACTCTCTTACGATCTTAACGATCTGCTGTCCCGGTGTGAAAGAACCCTGGATGTCCGCGCCCTGGCATTTCTCCGTCATGTCCTTGACGAACTCCTTGACCACGCCGTACTCGACGTCGGCCTCAAGGAGCGCCATGCGGATCTCGCGCATCATATCCTTGATATCAGCTTCAGTTACGCGTGCTTTGCCGCGCATCCTCTGCGTTATATCAGATAATTTGCTCTGCAGGCTTTCAAACACCTTTACATTTCCTCTATCAGTTCTTCTAATTCTTTTGCGGCAGACGCGCTGTCACCACTATTTATCAACTCAAGAGCTTTCTTCGCTCTCGCCTGTTGCTTCTCGAAAAGCTCCAGCAGTCCAAGTCTTTCTTCGTACTCTTCCAGCTGCTTCTCTGCGCGGTGCAGCGTATCGTACACGCCCTGCCTCGAGATGCCGGTGTCTGCCGCGATCTCAGCAAGAGACAAGTCTTCGTTGTAGTAACTCTCGCATGTCTCGCGCATCTTATCCGTCAGCAGATTTCCGTAGAAATCAAGTAATATGCCTGTTCTTATAGATTTTTCTTTCATAAGGGCACAGTACTCCTTCGAATTAGACCTCGAGGATAATAACAGAAGGCAGGGTAGGTGTCAAGTATATTTACTTGGCAGAAGATATGTTTAGCATTCTATCTATACCGTTCCTGAGTTTGTGATTGAATCCTGTTTTCCTCTTAATGAACTCAATTCCCATCGAGATCAACAGACTCACGGAAAAACAAAGAGCGAAAGCTAATACTGGGTTACCGATTCCCAGAACCGGGAAAACATTATTATAGAAAACACAATGTATATAGAATATATTTGCTGAATAAGATCCCAATGTTTCAAAAACCGAAGAAACCTGCCCATCCCGGCGAAGCATATAAACTGCAGCTATCACAGATAAAGCCAAAAGTGTCGATAATGGATCAAATCTAAGAAACAGATATTTGGATACAAATGGTATGTATTCATTCCAAAGACACATGAATACAATCAAACTCATGATCGCAAATGCAATCAACGGCAACCGCATTTTATTCTCAACCTTTGGCAAGTGTTCAAAACACCTGTTCTTATAGAATAAAATCGCGAGAACAACAATAAGCAGATACTCATCCATATACCCTACATCCGCAAAATAGATCTTCCACGGGAAGAACCAGACCAAAGCCAATACAAGTAATATTGAAAACCACTTCAACTTCGAAACGACCATATATATCGCGGGAAAGGCAATTATAATCAATATCAGCATGTTGATATACCAACCGCTTAGCAAAGTCGGTGTTCCGAAATACTCCGACACATTAAAAATGTCTAAAATCCAATTAATAGGAGGTCCCGAATAATAAGCAAAAACCAACTTGCTATCAACACACAGGAATACGATCAAGTTAACTATACTGCAGATCCAAAGCGGAACATAGATCAGAGCCAGTCTCTTTATCACAAACTTAACCGGATGTTTATTCTGCGAAGCATCTAACTGAGCTGAAAAACCGTATGCTGAGATAAAAAGGAATATCCAAACGACAATCCTGGTTCCGTATCTGATCGGAGTCAAAAACGAAGTGTCATACCAATTATGATGATACACCAATAGCAAAATCGCTAAGCCTTTAAGAAACAAAGATTCTCTTTTTGAAATCATAATTGCACCATTTATAACTACAGTGAATAGACTACTATTCCTATGATTATCAAGGCCAACGCAATGATCTTCTTAATAGTAGGATTTTCTATTATTGAAACTGTAGCACCATCGCCAATAATAAGGGCACAGTACTCCTTCGAATTAGACCTCGAGGATAATAACAGAAGGCAGGATAGCTGTCAAGTATATTTACTTGGCAGATGTCGATATTAAAATAAAAGTAAATATGTTAACATTGCTTTATGGGACAAAAAGCGCTGAAAAAAGATAATAGATTATATATCAACTGGGGGATCGCTCTCCTCTGCTGCACACTCATATTCATAGCGATCGAGATCAAATACCCCTACTTCTTTCTAAGAGACGACAACGCCGACTCATATCTGCCGGAATACATGTACGGCATCAACTGCATCAGCGAAGGCAAGTTCCCTCTCTACTGCTTCAACACATACTGCGGACAGAGATTCTACGCTATAGGCCAGACGGGCATCTTCAATCCCCTGTTATATTTCGCTGTCTGTGCGAGCAGACTTCTTTGCGGCAAGCCCGACATGATGATGGACATCTTAGCATTCATGTCCATTCTCATCGGCTGCTCCGGCGCGTACTTCCTTCTCAAGCGCCTCGGCTGCTCCGACCTTCCCGCGATAATCGGCGCCATCGCCTGGAACTTCAACTGCTACAATATCTGGACCGGCACGAGCTGGATGATCATCATCTATACCACTTCGGTGTTCCCCTTCATCCTGCTGACGAGCCTTCTCCTTCTCGAGAAACCGAGCATCCTCAACATCATCCTCGCAGTCATCCCGAGAGTATATCTGTTCTACCTGGGGCACCCGCAGTTCTTCATCTACGCTGCGATCTTCGACTGCATCTTCATCGGCCTTCTGTGCCTGTTCAGGAATGGTGCGGACCGCTGGAAGAAACTGCTCTTCCTTATCAAGGATTATGTGATCGTCTATATATCCACCACATTCCTCTCACTGCCTCTGCTCGTACCCCAGTACGAGTACACACTGCTTTCATACAGCAACGGCGAGGCAGGATCCTACGAGGAGATCACCAACGAGATGTGGCTCGACAAGGGCACCTTCTACTGCCCGTTCCTTTACACGGAAGAAAACACCTGCTTCTTCTATCCGCCGTTTATCGGCTACCTTCTGTTCGCATTCATGATCCTGGGCTTCGTGCTCCTGATCTTCATTCTCAAGAAGGAGTCGAAACACAGAGCCCTCGGCTTCACCATGGTCGCAGCGATCCCCGGCATCGCCATAGGTTACCTGCTCCTCTTCAACCCCGAGGCACTCAGAGTCGTATCCTACATCCCGATCCTGAACCGCTTCCATTACTATCACCGCATGAACGTGTTCTTCACCGCTTTCATGATCATCTTCGCTGCTCTCTCCATGACGGCAACGGGCAAACTCTTGAGCGTCAAATACAAGAAACTCCTCGAGGACTCCCCCAACCTGCCTGACCTCATCAAGTATGTGGTCATAGTCATCGAAGTCGCATGCTTCGGCTTCCTATATATAATGACACCCCAGATGGGCAGAGGCCCTCTCTACGACAAGTCAGAGCTGTACGACTACGAGTTCGCATCGCAGTTCACGGGCGGAAGATACATGGCAGTCGGCTACGTCGCAAACGTAAACACCATCAACAGCGCGACATACGACCTGTCCGAGAACATGAACTACAACCTCGCGAAACTCTACCGCGTGGACAACGTCAGCGGCTATGCAGGCGTTCTCAACTACTACGACGTCATCAATTACAACGATGTCTTCTACCACATGTATTCCATCGTCGGAAGCGTTTTCGAGTACTATCCCGGCATGGTCGAACAGATGCGCGAGCAGTCCGTCTGCTGGTACATAATCAATCCCGAGACCCGCAACATCTTCGAGCCCGTCTTCCAACAGTACGGCATGCAGTACCAGTATGAGACGGAGAACTCAGTCATCTACTACGATCCGTACTTCCAGCCCTACGCTTACGACATCAACGGCACCGAGGTCTCACTCATCCAGGATACCAACTGCCTTATCCTTCACACCGACAGCGACTATCCCGGCGGCTGGGTAACACTTAACTATGCTTACGATCCTAACCTCAGATGCTATATCGACGGCGTGGCTGCTCCCATCTACGATGAACCCACTGCTTGGCAGTACCACGTCGAGTGCAACAACGGCGAGCACGAGATCATCATCCAGTACGAAGATCCCACTCTCCTTCTCTGCTGCTTCATCGCGATCGAGTACCTCTGCTTCGCAGGTGCAGTGATCGCGCTCAAGCAGTACAAGAAAAAGAAGGCTTCCGCCCAGCCCGCAGTTGCAAGTGAACTTACTGATTCCCAGATGGACGAGGAACTTGAAAAGGGCTTTTCTGACATGAAGGCCGGAAGAACCAAGCCTGCCAAGGAAACTTTCGCCGATATCAAAAAAGACTACGAATAATAATCACACCAGCGCTTTGAACACATGTCTCAACCTATTACACAACCCGGTATCAGAATGAGACACTTTGCGCTCTATCAATAACCTCCCCAACACGATTCCAGGGTCACGGTCAACAGAATCGGCAAACTCCCTGATGCATTTCTCATCAAAAGAATCGCGACTCATTACAAAATCAATATATTCTTCTTCCGGTATCAGCATTTGGCGTGCATAATTATCTGCATCAGACTCTTTTTCCGAAGTAGCACCAAGTTCGCCGTTCAACACATGTCCAATCTCATGGAACAAAGTAAACCAGAAGGTATCTTCATAATGCCGTCTGTCGTTTACAAAGATCATCACTCTGCCATTAATCCGCTTGGTCGCCCCGCTTATTCCAGAATTCTTTATATTGGGCAACACTTCCAGATATACTCCGGTTTCCTCGAATTCTGCCTTTACCGCAGGCAGGAAATCAGCATGGTTTGTAGTTTGAAGCAAAACAAAATCAATACAATCTTCAAACTTCTTTTTGTCAAAAACTGGTATATCAGCTTTAAGCGTCTGATTTATCGCTATCTGAAGCATCACATTAGAGTTAACAATATTCGAACGAGACATTTTATCTTTATAACTCCGAAAATCTACCGCAAGGTCCTGCTCCTCCAGCACAGTAAGCGATGCAACTGACAGGAATCGCCTTACCTGCTCGATCTGTTCATCAATCTTTCTCGGAAGAGCAGGAAACTCAAAGTTCTCACGGAAATAACCGTAATCGATCAGCGAGAAAGTATCTCTCTCCTTCTCAAGATCCTGCATACTAATAAACTCTGCAGTAAGCTCATCATAAGCCTGCTGCAGATTCAACCACATTGTAATCGACGTTCCGAGCATTCTGGACAGCTTATTGGCCATGTCTACAGACAGAGACTGCTCACCCCTCACAAGAATACTTAGATTCTTCGGGGTAGTTCCCAGCCTCTTTGCAAAATCAGCCTGCGTAAGTCCGCTTTCATCGATTATCTCTTTAATGTAATAACCCGGATGAACCGCAACCTTATCTTTGTACTCAATGTAATTACTCATAATGTGGACTGACCTCACTTATCCCTTATTGTCTTAACATCAATTGCAAAATATCCGTCTCTATCTCCTTTAAGGTTATGAAATCTAAAGGGCTTCATCACAATGATGTCATGAATCACATCCGCCTGTTCTATCGCATTTATCCTTGCCAACAAACTAACAGCAAGCGCCTTGTTGCCACCAAACAACTTATTTGCTTCCTTAATGCTGGTACATTGCTTCTCAATCTTCTTGTCTGCATAAACGATCTTCACAACGGCTATCTCCAAATTACCCGTCGGGTAATTTTATTATAACCCCCATCTTACAATAGTCAATCGAAAGCAGATCACACTGCACTCACAAAAGTTCGCCTTCAATGTTCGCTACCCAGCGAACTCATGAGCGAACTATCTACACTTTGGTAACCAATATCCCCTAAGTTCGCCTGCATAGTTCGCTACTTAGCGAATCCATGAGCGAACTATCTACACTTTGGTAACCAATATCCCCTAAGTTCGCCTGCAAAGTTCGCTACTTAGCGAACCCATGAGCGAACTATCTACACTTTGGTAACCAATATCCCCTAAGTTCGCCTGCAAAGTTCGCTACTTAGCGAACGCACGAGCGAATAATAGCCAGCCAACCAACAAAAAACCGGCAGGATCTCTCCTGCCGGCCACAAATCATGAATTTAACTCAATAACTCAAGCCTTCTCGAGCGCCAGAGTAACAGTTGTTCTATCACAAACTTCAGAAGGTCCGAAGTACTGGATAGCACCGGGGAATGTGAAGCATGTCTCAACAGCCCACTTCTCTCTGTTAGCCTCGAAATACTTGAACGGCTTGCCGTCCAGCTCGACCAATGCCTTGCGGATAACCGGCTTGTCCTCACCGTTTCTTCTTTCCATGTTCATCATCTTCGTGATGGGCATACCGCCTGCAACCCACTCGTCAGCAGGCTTGGAGATGTTGGATACCTTGGACAGGTAGCCTGTGAAGCCGTACTGGATGAGCATGAATGCGTTGAAGCCTAATGAATAGCAGTAATCTGCATCGAAGTTGGAAGGGAATGCGCAGCGGCCCTCATAGCCGAAGAAGTGGTGCTGAGCACCGAACTTGCCCTTGTATGTGCCTGCTTCCTTTCTCTTAGCGAGCTCTGCGCGAACCATCTCGGAGAAGAGCTTCTCAGACTCGATGAGGGATACCTGTACATTGCCGTGAGGATCTCTCTCGAGGAAGAGCTGCTGTTGGATGCCCTGGGGCAGGATGTCGAATACCTTGAAAGCGTCAGCGCTGAGGCCTGCCTTGATGAACTCATACTTTGCGTTCCAGTCAGGAAGTGCGTTGAATGCTGCTGTCTTCTCGCCTGCGAGGAGCTCGTTGATCTCTGCGATGAGTGCGGAGAACTCAGGTACGAACTCTACGATACCCTCAGGGATGATGGCAACGCCGAAATTATCGCCGTTAGCTGCTCTCTTCTCAACGGAGTCTGCGATCTGGTTTGTGATGTCAGCAAGGGACATCTTCTTAGCTGCAACTTCCTCACCGATGAGGCAGATGTTAGGCTGTGTCTCAAGAGCACACTCGAGAGCAACGTGGGAAGCGCTACGTCCCATAACCTTGATGAAGTGCCAATACTTCTTTGCAGAGTTGGCATCTCTCTCAATGTTGCCGATGAGCTCGGAATATGTCTTTGTAGCTGTATCGAAACCGAAAGAAGCCTCGATGTCCTCGTTCTTAAGGTCACCATCGATCGTCTTGGGGCAGCCGATAACCTGGATGCCTGTGTTGTTTGCAGCCATGTACTCAGCAAGTGTTGCAGCATTTGTGTTGGAGTCGTCACCGCCGATGATGACGATAGCTGTGAGGCCGTTCTCCTTAGCGAAGCCAGCAACAGTCTGGAACTGCTCAACTGTCTCGAGCTTTGTTCTGCCGGAACCGATGATATCGAATCCGCCTGTGTTCCTGTATGCGTCGATGAACTTATCGTCGAACTCTACATAATCATTCTTAAGAAGTCCGTCCGGACCACCCTTGAATCCGAGAAGAACGTTCTCGGGATTTGTAGCCTTAAGTGCGTCATAAAGACCGGAGATGACATTGTGTCCGCCCGGAGCCTGTCCGCCGGAGAGGATAACGCCGACAACCTGCTTCTTAGCAGCAGATGTGTTCTGGCCCTTCTCAAATGTGATCTCGGGCTTACCGTATGTATTGGGGAAAAGTGCCTGGATCTTCTCCTGATCTGCAACACTCTGTGTAGCAGCGCCTTCCTTTACGCAGATGTCTGCGATGCCGTTCCTGAGCATACCCGGAAGCTTGGGCTGATACTCATATCTTGCTTTCTGAAGTGGTGAAATATCCATATTCGTACTCCTTTATAGAAAATTGACCTATAAATAATAAATAATTTGGTCCTAAAAGTAAATGTAATTCTTTGGCAATTTGGGTGATAACAATTTATATTGACAAATTCCCGCCTATTGTTATCATTTTACTATAGAGCCACACCCCACAACCACATTTTGTTATCATCAGTAACATCACACAAGAGGTACCACATGCGCAAACTCGCCCTCCCCCTCCTCGCTTCAACCGTTTCATCCAAGAGGAAAGCACAGGACATATCCCAGGCAAAGCTCTCTGAGCTCACAGGCATCAACAGAGCCCTCATATCCAGAATAGAATCCCAGACCTTCACCCCTTCTGTAGATCAGCTGCAATCGCTCGCAGACACGCTTGGGTTCGCAATCTCCGATGTGATCGTAGGCGAGCAGGCAACCACCAACACCAACACAAAAGCAAAAACAAAGACCAAGCAATACAGCATCGCAGTCGCAGGTACCGGCTACGTCGGTCTTTCCCTCGCAGTCCTTCTGTCCCAGCACAACAAGGTAACCGCTGTAGACATCATTCAGGAGAAGGTCGATAAGCTTAACAACCACATCTCCCCCATCCAGGACGATTACATCGAGCTCTTCCTGGGCGAAGCAAAAGAATGCAAGCGCACACTTGACCTTACTGCCACGACTGACGGTGACAAAGCTTACAAGACAGCGGATTACATCATCATCGCTGCTCCCACAAACTACGACCCTCAGAAGAATTTCTTCGACTGCTCTGCTGTCGAGAGTGTCATCACTCAGATTCAGAAGGCTACATCCAAAAACAAGAACAAGCCCACCATCGTAATCAAATCAACTATTCCCGTAGGCTATACTTCTCACATAAGAGAGAAACTCGGCATGGATAACATCATATTCAGCCCCGAGTTCTTAAGAGAATCCAAAGCCCTCTACGATAACCTCTACCCTAGCCGCATCATCGTAGGCGCAGACGAAGCAAACATGGACAAAGCAAAGGTCTTCGCAGGACTTCTGCAGCAGGGTGCTCTCATGGAAGACATCTCCACGCTCTTCATGGGCACCACAGAAGCCGAGGCAACGAAACTCTTCGTCAACACATACCTCGCCCTCCGTGTCTCCTATTTCAACGAACTCGACACCTACGCAGAGATCAAGGGCCTCAACACGGCAGACATCATCAAAGGCGTCTGCCTCGACCCCAGAGTCGGAGACTACTACAACAATCCTTCCTTCGGCTACGGCGGCTACTGCCTCCCCAAGGACACGAAACAGCTCCTCGCCAACTACCAGGATGTCCCCGAGAACCTCATCCAGGCAATCGTCGAGAGCAACAGAACGAGAAAGGATTTCATCGCTGACAGAGTCTTGGAGAAAGCCGGAGCTTACAGTTATTCAAGCAACAAATTCGATAAGGCAAAAGAAAAAGAAGTTGTTGTCGGCGTATACCGTCTCACTATGAAATCTAACTCTGACAACTTCCGCCAGAGTTCTATTCAGGGCGTTATGAAACGCATCAAGGCCAAAGGCGCAACAGTAATAATCTACGAACCCACCTTGGAAGACGGAAGTACCTTCTTCGGTTCAAAGGTTGTCAACGACCTGAAGAAATTCAAGAAAAAGTGTGGATGTATCATTGCCAACAGATACGATTCCACACTCGATGATGTTAAGGATAAAGTCTACACAAGGGATCTGTTCAGGAGAGATTAACCCAACTGATTCCAAGGCTGGTACTCTTTTCCCTCCAATATATCGGCAATTCTCTCACACGCATGACCGTCACCGTACGGGTTACATGCATGAGTCATCTTGCTATACTCGTTCTCATCTTCAAGTAAAAGCTTGAATGTCTTATAGATAGTTTCTTCGTCGGTGCCAACGAGCTTCAGTGTTCCTGCATCAACACCCCCAGGTCTTTCAGTAGTATCGCGCATTACAAGGACCGGAACGCCATATGAATGGCACTCTTCCTGTATTCCGCCTGAAATCGTAAGACTTCCTGTAGCCGTAATAGTATCCGCTGCTGTCTTCAACCGAGAGATCCGGGATTACAGTAAGGACGGGGACATTCTTGTATGTCGCAAGTAAATATTCTTCGTCACGGATGGTCGAATCCATTAGGAATCTGAGGATTACGATGGCAGCACTTGCGGCAAGACCGATGAGCGCGCCGATAGCCGTATTCTTAATGATGTTGGGTGAAGCAGGCTTTACCGGAGGCACTGCGTAGTCGACGATCTCAACGGATGAACCTTCGACGATCTTGGAGATACGTCCGGGCAGTACCTCGAGGATCGTATTTACGATGTAATCTGCCATCTCAGGATCCTTGTCTGTTGCAGTGATCTTGAAGATAGCCGTATTATTGACGGAACCTGCAGTTACCTTCTCTTTGAGCTGTGAGTAATAGAAAGGAAGCTGGGAATTGGCGGTGACGGTCTCAAGAGTGTTGCGGCTCGTAAGGATTACCGCATATGTGTCGATGAGGCCGTTTGCCGCGGTAAGGTCGCCGCTCGTGATGCTGAGCTTGGTGTTACCCAGATCAACGGAGTTGTTATTAACATACAGCAGAGCCGTTGCTTCGTACTGCGGTGTGATGAGGAAGAAAGAGAATGAGAACGCAATGCCTGCGCCTATTGCTGCACAGATAATGAGAACCCATATCTTA
>JAILMZ010000135.1 GCA_024692105.1 Saccharofermentans sp. | reverse complement strand
AAATTGTGAATATTCAAAACGAAAACACAACTTTTGAGCGAAAGCTGCATTTTGGTTTTGCACAACCCAAAAAAGCAAAACAAAAACTGTAACAGGCGCCTTCCGTGATATAATCACCTCATGGCACAGAAAGACTTACCGCTTTTTGAGAAACCCGGTACGCTGGATCCCGGACGCAAAGTCCCCAACACAAAGGATCCCGCGTTTACTATCCATACCCATTACAGGGAAGGGGACACGATTCCCGCAGATGACCGCACCGTCTTCACCGAAACATCTGCCAACGCAATGCAGCCGTTCGAGGACGAGGCTCTGCTCCGCGGCGATGTCAAGCCCAGGAAGACCGGCAAGGTCACCGGCAGTGCCTATATCTCACGTACTTACGATCCCGAGCAGGATTACAACAACGAAGGCCACAAGGTAAAGGTCAATTCCGACCCGATGGCCGGGGCTGCTTCACCCGAGCACACCAAATCCGCATTCAAGGCCGAGAATCCCGGTTTCTTCAACGATGTGCGCAAACTGGGCATGATCACTGCGGCTGTCTGCCTGCTGATATTGCTCGAGATATGCTGCCTGGTCTGGCTGCTTCACTGATATAACTAACCCAAACAAACAAAAAACAAGCGCACCGTCAAAGTGCGCTTGCTTTATATTAGAAGATAAATTACCGATTATTTTTCAGTCTTTTCTTCTTTCTTATCTTCCTTCTTATTCAAAACCAGCGTTTTGCCTGCAGGCTCGGGCTTGATCGTCTCGTCCTTAGCCTGTGCAGCTTTCTGCTTGTCCTCGAAAACATAATCCTTGCCGGGCAGTACCGCATTAAGGACGATTCCGATGAGTGAACCTACAGCGAGGCCTGACAGTGAGATCGTGAGCGGATCGCCATTGATCGCACCGCAAGGAAGGCTGAGCGCACCTGCGGAAGAATATGTAACGCCGATAGCGAGAACGAGTATGAGAGCCGCGATGATGACGTTTCTTACCTTGGAGAAGTCGATCTGGTTCTCAACGAGGTTTCTGACACCTACTGCGGAGATCATTCCGTAGAGCACGAGCGAGATACCGCCGACTACAGGAGTAGGGATGGCGGAGATGCAGGCTGCGAGCTTGGGTGAGAATGAGAATATGATTGCAAAGCATGCAGCAAGGCGGATTACCATCGGGTCGAAGACCTTGGACAGTGTAAGAACGCCCGTGTTCTCGCCGTATGTCGTATTAGCCGGAGCACCGAACAGTGAAGCGATCGTTGTGGCAAGACCGTCACCTGTGAGTGTTCTGTGGAGACCCGGATCAGCGATGAAGTTCTCTCCGACTGTAGAGGAGATGGCGGAGATATCACCGATATGCTCGACTACTGTAGCCAGGGAGATAGGTACGATAGTAATAATTGCGTTGAGGAGCAGCGCCTGATCGAGGTTGGGTCCGAAGATCGAGAATGCCGTGTTCTCCATCTGGAAAGGAAGTCCGATCCAGGGAGCGTCTGCGATATTAGCAATGCTTGAAGCTGTGAACAGCTGCAGGTTGGGATCGCCGCCGATGCAGTAGACCATGTTCGGAGCGGAACCTTCGATGCCTGCGTTCAGGTCAACAAGGGTGGATAGGGGCGCTACCGTGAAGATAACGCATACGAGGCATGCGCCGACAACGCCCAGGAGGATCGGGATGATCTTGACCATGCCCTTGCCCCAGATGTTGCAGATAACGATGATGAGGATCGCGACAACGGCTACCAGCCAGTTGGTGGAGCAGCTGTTAATGGCGGTGCCGGAAAGGCACAGACCGATCGCGATGATGATGGGTCCCGTAACGATGGGCGGGAAAAACTTCATGACGCGGTTAACGTCGAAGATCTTGATGAGGCCTGCGAGGATCAGGTACACAAGACCTGCACACGCGACGCCGAAACAAGCATAAGGCAGGAGCTCTGCTTCACCGTTAGGTGCTATCGCGAAATATCCCGCAAGGAACGCGAAGGAAGAACCCAGGAATGCAGGTACCTTCCTCTTGGAAATAAGGTGGAATAAAAGGGTGCCGAGACCTGCGAAGAGCAGGGTGGCAGATACCGAAAGACCGGTAAGAGCCGGGACGAGGACCGTCGAGCCGAACATGGCGAACATGTGCTGAAGGCCCAAAACAATGACGCGGCCGGCGCCAAGCTGCTTGGCATCATAGACCGCGCCGTCTTGCAATGAAGTCTTACTCATAACAAAACCTCCTAAGTAATCATCTTTTTTATGTTAACACTCTTTGTTTTCATTATTACAACCATATTACAAACGAAACGCACAAAACCTCCGGGTGCATTTTGTTCATAAACGCATTCACAAATAGGGGGTAGATTACCAGACTGTTACGACGAAACCGTAAATTTTGAACGCGCAGTTAACTAAAATTGAAATAAATTTGGGCAATATTGACAACAATATGGCAGACGAATACAATCAAACTATCAATCAAGGGTGACCCCCTAACACAATCTGAAATAACGGATTCGAAAGGAGAAAGATTATGAAAAAGATTAGAACTAGCAAGAAGGGCTTCACACTCGCAGAGCTCCTCATCGTTGTAGCTATCATCGGTGTACTCGTAGGTATTTCAATTCCGATCTTCTCAGCTCAGCTCAGAAAGTCCAAGGTTGCTACAAACCAGGCTAACGCAAGAGCAGCTAAGGCAGCAGCAGTTGCACAGTTCCTCGATGATGAGAAGACAGCTACAACATATTATGAATATGATGTAGAAACGGGTGTAGCTACTGAGAAGACAGCTGCAGTTACAACAACTGATGCTGATGATCCTAAGGACAATGTTGCTGATAAGATTGGTGTAACTGTAACAGTTGATGCTAATGGAAACACATCAGTTGATTATAGTGGTTCCGATGGATCCTTAGACACAACAATCTATTTCAGCTAAAAACAGTTTCTTTGATTAATTGATTAAAGAGTGAGTGCGGAGGTCGGAAGACCTCCGCTCTTGTTTTAGAAAAACCGGCAATCCAATTGTTACACAAACCTAAAGTAAATTAGAGAAGTTTGTATTATAATTATTAATAACATAAAGAACCGACATGGACGGACGAGATATGATCAGGAAGAATGGGAACAAATTGAATCTGAAAGGCTTCACTCTTGCAGAGGTCCTGATCGTTGTGGCTATCGTTGTGGTGCTTGCGGCGATCAGCGTCCCGGCATTTGCTTCCAATATGAAGAATCAGCAGAGCAAACAGGTCGAAGAACAGGAACTCGCTGCCAAAGCTGCAGCTGTTGCCGCTTTCTATTCCGGAAAAGACAGCAATGGCAAGACTGTGGATATAACTGAAAATGGTATCTGTACTTTTCTTTATGATGAAGCAAACGGAGCCGTATATGTGATCAATTCATATGCCGGAGTGGACGGATTTACGGGTGAATACGCCTCGACCATCGAACGGTACGGACATAATGTACCGCAGTTGTTCGATTATTCGGATTCTGTGATACTCGTTACCTTCGACGGAAGATATTACGATTATCCGTCCGGCATTAATGCTCCTTACAGTAAAGGAACTCTGGAAGAACCTGCGATTTTTCTGGATTGGTATTCGGCCGGGTCGCTGCTTAAACGAGGTGGATCATCATGAGAAGGAATTTGAGGAAAAAAACACATCTGAAGTTAGGAAGCGAGGGCTCCTCGCTGGCGATCGCCTTGTTCTTCTTTATGCTTTGTTCTTTGATATGCGCCGGAATCCTGACTGTTGCAAATTCTTCTATAGTAAGTGTATCGAAGAACTTTGATCCTGATGATGTCCAGGAATTCACGCCTGAGTCGTCTGCATCGCATCAGGATATCGACCCTACCTTCCAAAACGAAGTCGATGCGATCGATTATGTGTGTGATTTTCTGGAATATGATTTCAGCAATGCATTCTATACCGTGGAGAATGGTGGAGAGTATTCTTTTCTTCAGACTCAGAAACCGCGTAATCTGACCTATGAGATCCTTTCTTATATTCATGCTTATTATAATAATAAAGTTGTAAAAAATGGAAATACTTATTTCGTTGGTGTAGATGAGAACTACAACGTATCCGAGACATTCATAGTTACGATATCCGGTACTCCTGTAAAACTTGTTGTCTGCTTCGAAGGAACTCAAGGTTCCAAGGCCAACGGAGAACTGGGGAAAAAGAATAAGGATTATGGTTTGGATTTTAAAAAATTTACGATAACAGTATCTGCAGTCGACGGTTCTCAATGTACGTATGTGCGGACTTATTCATACACGGTTCCGGATAATCAGCAGTTCTATATAAGATGGGCAAACAAAAAGAACGGTATCCCTATGCGTTTTGTGGTTAAGGGAACAAAATGAAGACTTCAGGGACGCAGACAGCGAGAGGTGATATAAGACATGAGATATGATAAAGACAAGAAGTATATTAGCGGAGAATCTCTGTCGGAGACATTGGTTGCCTCGCTGATAATATCGCTTGCAATGATAATGCTCTTCTCCGGAACTAAGGTCGGGACGAATATCGTGCAGAAGTCGCATGCTGAATATCAGGAATACTTTGACAAAATTAACGCCTATGAAGAGGATCAGGCGGAATATATCAAAGAATACTGTGTTAGACCCGAACTGGTCGATTTCGGAATGGAGCCGCATAAACACGATTGGGATAGGACATAATAAAGGTAACGGTATATGCAAGCCATGACTAGCTACAGGCACGGTTATAGGGATAAAAAGGGGTTCTCTCTTCCGGAACTCCTGATCGCTATTGCGCTTATGGCCTTCGTCGCAACAGCAGCTATAGGCGGGATCGTCGTGGTGTCACATGTGAGAGAGACGGTTGATAAGCAAGTCAAGGCGAATATGATCATGGTAGCTACCGCGAGTTATCTCAGAGCTGACCTTAATGATTGTATGAATCCGCATGAGATGAATTGCTCGCAGTATTATCCGTTGAACAACGGCAGTCTGGGTTCTGATTTTTATTATATGAGAAGCAGGTACATTGATTATGTGATCAAAAACTCTTCGGATCTGTCCGGTGTCACAACAGAAAAAGTGCAAGGTGAATCTCCGCAAGTCCAGTACTGGAATTCGCCATCAGGTATCTGCGTCGGGATCAAATATGCACAAAATATTTCCAGTGTTAATGGAATGAGTGCTCCTGCGAATCCTGTCAAATACATAATAGCGGAGAGTGTTATGGAAGATACCGGAATGTATTCAAGAATAAAAGACGGGAAGATCTATTACAGTGATGCAGATAAGATTTTTACTTTGACTATAGAGATTGTTGATGCCAATAATCCTAACGAAGTGATCATGTCTCAGGAACTGAAGGTTTGTCCTGATGTCTTAATGCCTTATACCAATAGCAATCCGTAAAATTTGAGGAGGAGCAGTAACAGAAGTGAAGAACAAGAGATTGGGTGAGATGCTGGTCGATTCCGGCGCGATTACAGAAGAACAGCTGCAAGCAGCGCTTGTAGGACAAAAAGAGACCGGAAAGAGACTCGGTACCTATCTTATCGACGAGGGAATCATCACCGAGAAGCAGTTCGTTGAGACGCTGAGGATGCAGCTTGGCGTCGAATTCATCGACCTTAACAAGGCGAGCATTGACCCGACACTTACTGAGATCGTCCCCAAAGACACCGCCCGCACATATAGGCTTATCCCTGTTAAGCTCGAAGGTAATAATCTTTATATTGCAATGGAAGATCCTATGAACTTCCGTGCGGTCGAGGCTGTCCGTCAGATGACCGGACGCCGCGTTATCCCCATGATTGCATACTACGATGCCATCACGAGAGCTCTGTCTGTCCTTTATGAGAACGAGGGTGCAGCCCGCGCCATCGAGCAGATGAAGGAAGAACAGACCACCGTTACAGTCGACGAATTAAGCGATGAGATGGCTGCAAGTGATGACGAGACAGCTGCTCCTACAGTCAAGCTCGTTAACTCACTTATCGAGAGAGCTATAGCCGAGAAGGCTTCTGATATCCACTTTGAGCCTTATGAGAAGGAGATGAAGGTCAGGATAAGAGTCGACGGAAGACTCAATACCATGATGGATGTTCCGAGAGAGCTTCAGAATTCGGTCATCTCCAGACTCAAGGTCATGGCAGGAATGAATATTACTGAGAGACGTATCCCTCAGGATGGTCGTGCTGTCGTTAAGCGTCAGGACGGAACACAAGTCGACCTGCGACTTAATACACTTCCTACCATCTTTGGTGAGAAGGTCGTTATAAGAATCCTCATGCGTGAGATGAATACACTGAATCGCCATGCTATCGGAATCACTGAGAGGGATAATGAGAGATTCGACAGGATTCTTAAGAACTCTGCAGGTATCATTCTCATCGTAGGTCCTACGGGTTCCGGTAAGACATCAACTCTCTATACGATGATCCACGAGCTCATTGATGAGACCGTTAATATTATCTCACTTGAAGACCCGGTTGAGTTCCAGATCGCAGGTGTTACGCAGGTAGCCATAAATGAGAAGACAGGTCTTACATTCGCAAGTGCATTAAGATCCTGCCTCAGACAGGACCCAGATATCATCTGCGTCGGTGAGATCCGTGACGGTGAGACGGCTGAGATCGCGATGAGAGCTGCTATGACAGGACACCTGGTACTCTCGACCATCCATACAGAGGATGCGATATCCGCTATCGACAGACTTCGTGATATGGGCGCTGAGCCGTATCTTATCGCAGGTTCTCTGAGAGGCGTTATCTCGCAGAGACTTGTCCGTAAGGTCTGCCCGAACTGTAAGATGCCCGTTAAGCCCGATCCGTTCACTCTTTCGCTCATCGGAATGCAGGATGACGGTACTGTATTCTATAAAGGAAAAGGTTGTGAGAGGTGCTTCGGTTCAGGCTTCAGAGGAAGAACCGGTGTCTTTGAGATCCTGGCTATCAATGCAGAACTCAGAGATGCGATAAGCGAAGGTAAGAATGGATCTGAACTCCGCAGATATCTTGCCAAGACAGGCTTTACATCGATGATAGAGAACGGCCGTGATCTTGTGCGTCAGGGCGAGACGACCCCTGAAGAATTGCTTAAGGTCATACCTACCATTGAATAAAGGAGAATAAGTCTTGGAATCTTATAAGTATACAGCTCAGGCTTATGACGGAAGTAAGCACAAAGGTGTTGTAGAAGCATCTGATCAGTATGATGCAATAAGCAAGATAAAGGTCAACTATCCAATCGTAGAGACCTGCACTTTGATCAAGAAGACAAAGCTCGATGACATTCTCGGATTCGAACTAACGAAGAGCTTCTCGAATCTGGATCTGGCACTTCTTTGTCAGCAGTGTGCGATAATCCTGAAGTCAGGTGTTTCCATCGGACAGTGTATGACTATGGTTGCCGAGCAGACCAAGAATAAGAAGATCAAGAAGCAACTTACGAAGACCTCTGAAGATATTAATCAGGGTAACTCAATTGCCAAATCATTTGAGAAGAACTGTCCGGATTTTCCTGTTACATTCTTTGAGACGATAAGGGCAGGTGAGGTATCAGGTACTCTTGTAAAGTCATTTGAAGCTTTGGAGACTTTCTATCTTAAGTCTGATAAGGTAAAGAAAAAACTCAAGTCCGCTTTGTCATATCCTATCTTTGTCCTTTGCGTTGCAATCGTCGTTTTGATTGTTATCATGGCGTTCGTCGTACCACAGCTAACGCAGACTTTTGCTGACATGGGCGGCGAACTACCGCTCATTACAAGGATACTTATTGCCACATCGCAGTTCTTCCAGAACTATTGGCTGGGTATCTTTATAGGATTTGCGATTGTATTCATAGCATTTAAGATCATTACTCATAATGAGCAGGGCAAACTTTGGTGGTCAAAGGTGTCACTTAAGATCCCGGTCATCGGTAATATCCAGACACTCCATGCATGTGAACAGTTCGCAGATACTTTATCTTCTCTTATGGCATCCGGCATCCTTGTAGACAAGGCTATAGATACGACCGCAAAGGTAATGGACAATTATATATTCAAACGTGAAGTATTTGCGATGTCTGATAAGATAAGGACAGGTAAGACCATGGTCGAAGCTATGAACCAATGTCCATATTTCCCTGACATCATGAAGACCATGATAGCTGTAGGTGAGAAGACCGGTTCTGTTGAAGTATCACTTCATACAATCGCAGCTTATTACACGGCTGAATACGATAATGCAACACAGAAGGCATTGTCAAAGGTAGAGCCTGCCATGATGATCTTCCTTGCACTGTTTGCCGGATTCATCGTCATCTCAATCTATCTGCCGATGTTTACTATGTACGATCTGTTCTGATGGAGGGCCGTAATTCTTGAATCTTGTTTATCCGTTATTTGCCGATAATATGTTTGCGACAGTATACCTGCTCGTGATAGCATTCTGCTTCGGAGCAGTGTTCGCAAGTTTTATCACATGCACGGCTTGCCGCGTGGTAATCGGCGAAGATTGGACAAAGGGTCACAGCCATTGTGATTCGTGTAAACATGAATTATCTATGCTCGATCTGATACCGATCGTATCCTGGCTTGCTCTTAAAGGTAAGTGCAGATACTGCGGTGCAAAGGTGCCGGCAAGAGATGTTATCTTCGAGATAGTTCTCGGATTGGTGTTTGCCGGTACTCTGGCCTTTAATATGGCGGTAGATCCGGTCGTTCTTCAGACACTTGTTCTGGAGGTAATCCTTCTGGGTCTCTCTCTGGCTGACTACGATAATAACATCATACCTGACGGCTTCCTTCTTGCCATGCTGATCGTGTGGATCCTCTTTGTGGGTTTAATGCCTGACACTCAGGCATATGCTCTGGATGGTATCATTGCAGTTGCTGTCATCGCAGGAATGATGCTCATTGTCATGGCTATTCTTAATAAGGTCCTTAAGAAGCAGAGTATCGGAATGGGAGATATCAAACTTTTTGCCTGTTGCATGCTGTTTACAGGTCTTTACAAAGGTTTACTTACTTTGTTCCTTGCAAGTCTGATTGGTCTCATCATCGCAGCTGTAGGACGCAAGAAAAAGATAGCGTTTGCACCTGCTATATCAATTGCTACGATAATAAGCCTTGTATTCGGAGGCACTCTTCTAAATATGTATTTTGGTCTGATAGGAGGATAAGGTTTTGGGTAAGAATGTACTTGGAATCGATATCGGCAACTACAGCCTTAAAGCGGCTGAGTGGAAGGGCGGAAGTCTGAAGGATTTTGATACCTTCGATATGCCCGGCAACCTCGTCAGGGGCGAGGAGATTGTCGCATTCGAAGCATTGGGAGATTTCCTTCACGATGCAGTGAGAAAGCGCTTCAAGACACATAATGTGGCTCTGGTAATCCCGGATTCGCAATGTTTCATCAGAAGACTTAAACTTCCGGTTATGACGGAGCAGCAACTTAATGTCAATCTTCCTTATGAATTCCACGATATAGTCAAGGAAAACACTGAAGATTATATATACGATTATTCGATCATCGGAACGTTAAATGACGAAGGCAGAGAATTACTTGATATGACTGCTGTATGTGTCAGCAGAGAGACAATAGATAAACTTAAGGATCTGTTCGCAAGGAAGGGTTTCAGGCTCGTAAAGGCTGCTCCCCGTGTCATCGCTACAGGCAAGTTGGTCCAGGTTATCTCCCCATTCGATAAGGATAAGGATTTTGCGACTCTTGATCTCGGCTATGAGTATTCCAAAATCGATATATACAAAGGTGGTGTGTATGACCTTACAAGAACGATCGAGCTTGGTATGTCTCATGTCGAAGCTGCAGCAGGGGCATTCCTAAAGTGTGATGCCAATGTTGCCAGGATGCGAATGAGAGACAACGATAAGGGAGTCCTTGATTCTGATCAGGTAAGAGGCATCTTCGACAGTATCGCAGTTGAAGTCATGAGAGCCGTCAATTACTATACATTCGAGAATCCCGAGAATACGCTTGATAATTTCTATATCTACGGCGGTGGCGCGAGATACAGACAGTTCGAGGATGCAATCAAGGCAGCAGTGCCTCTCAACATAATCAAGTTCCTCGGCAATGATCATAAATACAACATTCACGACTCACTTAACGACGGACTCGCAGCTGTCGCTATCGGAATGAAGCTGGGAGGTAAGTATGAGTAATAATGTTCAAGGCAATGTGTTGAATAAGCCTATCGGCGGTTCCAAGAAGATCAAGTACCCCGATAAGGAAGTTATCAACTTCATCAAGGACGAGAAGAAACATTCTGACGGCAAAGCACTTCTGGTGTTTACTTTGTTTATGGCTGCTCTTTTGGTGTTCATCTATTTTGGCGTTATCAGACAGCTTCAGAAGATAGATGCTGCAGAAAGAGCATATAATCAGGCTCAGGAAGAACTTGCTGACTGGAAGGAAAAGTCCGAAGCCTTGTCAGATGTTCAGGCGGAATATAATTCCCGTGTTGAGATGTACTACACGGACGAAGAGGCACAGTACTCTAACCGCAAAGATATCATCGATATGCTAAATGAAGATATCCTTCCGTATATGGATGATATATCGGTAACAGTATCTTCAGATAACGCTATCAGCATTACGGCTAATCAGGCTGATTTTACTACAGTTGCCTCTGTCCTGAAAATCTTGCAGGACGATGACAGGATCTACTATGTAAAACTCGAGATATCCAACCAGGAAGAAGATGCATACTATGGTGTGACTACTGTTGATGCCCAGTATGAGATAACCTGGAATACCGATGGAAACGAGGTGAGCGAAGATGCTTAATCATAAATTCACGGCCCGTGAAGCCGCTGTAATACTTATTCTTGTTGCGGTAATACTCGGTTACTTCTATTACTATGTTGTTTATCAGTATTTTGAAGATCAGATGGCCAGGTATGATATTGATGAGGTCCAAGATGAAATTGATCTTGAACAGATGAATTATGCACGCCTTCAGAAGATGAAAGATACTCTCGATGCCGAAGGCCCCAGCGATTCAGAACTGGGTATCTATAATAATCAGAGTGAAGAATTAAGTGCACTTGCATCTATTCTTGAAGGCAAAGCAACAGACATATCAATGAACTGGAGCGATCCTGAGCTTAACGGCACTATCGTAAGAAGAGATGTAACAATCTCATTCAACACTGGTAGTTTTGAAGATGCCGGTGCGATCATTAAGGAAATCGCAGACTGTGATTACACACTCCTCATAGTTGATCTGACTATGAATGAAAGCTCATATGAGCAGGTGGTTGAGGTTGATGTTACGACCACACCAACACCTGCTATTGTCGATGCAGATGAGAATGCTGATGTAAATGCAGATTCCGAAGTTGATTCTGAAAGTGCTGATGTTATTTCTGATTCACAGGATGCTAAGACCACAGAGCCCATTACGGTTATTAAGTCAGTTACATCCGTAACACTTACGATCAGATTCTTTGAGACAACAGAAGGTGCAGTTAATCTGAATGGCCTTACACAGCCTGCTCCGGAGATAAGCATTGATGATGACGATGATTCACTCGTTCCTTCCACAGAAGAACTCAACGAGCAGATCAACGGAGATTAAAACAAAGAGCATATTAAGCATTAAGAAAGCCGACTCACTCGAGTCGGCTTTCTTATTCTTGCTTTTCTGACTAATGCTTCGACGGCTCCAACCCGAACGCATCCACCAACTCACTCTTATCGGTCCAGCCTATGTAGTAGGCCGTGATCTCAGTCAGCTCGTTGGAAATGTGGTCGTAATAAGATAAGCCGTACTGATAATCGTACGTCGTGTTCATTATCTCGTTCGGAAGGTTCTCCTGGACATAATCCACGAGTTCCTGCGTGGTACCGCAGTTGTTGCCGAAGTCGTCTGCTTTATAAAGATCCGGCGCACCGAAGGTGTGAAGGATCTCATGCGCATAAGATGCCGGGTTTTCTTCACCGTCTATGCTGTTGCAGTAGATCCTGACGAACTCATACGGGTAGTAGAAATCCTCGCTGCAGACTATGGTGGACGAGTTGCGGTTGAAGTCAGAAGGAGTGTTTACAAAGAGCATGTATACGACGCTGCCTGCACCGAACTGTGCCTTGATGTCATCTATGGGAGCGACGTTGGCTGCAATGTACTGCCAGACTTCCTCGATGCCCTGTACGCCTGAGTTGATCAGTATGTCATCGGAGAGTTTGGCCTCATAGTAAAGAGAGGGGTTTACGGTCCAATCGCATTTGAAGTCGACATACTTGCCCCAGGACATAGCTTCGTTCTCGATCCAATTGGTTCCGAGCTTTAGATAGTTCAGCGTGTTTGACAGCGTGACCTTATCATCAGGGTCAGAGAAGTTCCATGAGTAGGAAGGAGTGGACACGTAGATGGATACGACTGCGATAACGCCTTCGCAGCTTACCGCAGATCCAAGCGGCAGGCCCGTAGGAACAGTGACATCTGTAGATGCCGGTACGATTGCATCAGGAGCAGTGGCAGGTGAATAGGTTGTAACGCAGCCGGAGACCGCGAGCATCACACAAATTATAAAAATAACAACGGTTTCTTTTATCTTCATAGTGAGAATTATATCTTTAATAGCCCAAAGGCTCAAATCTTTGGCAAAAGTGCACCCTTACACTTGCCGTGTGATTTGTTATTTTAAGGTTATGGCAAAGATGACTGACATGACCAAGGGAAGCCCGATGAAGCTTATCGTGAAGTTCACGATACCGCTGTTCTTCGGCAACGTTTTCCAGCAGCTGTACAACATGGCGGATTCCGCCATCGTAGGACAGAAGCTGGGCGTTGAGGCGCTGACTTCAGTCGGCCAGAGTGCTTCGATCACGTTCCTCATCATAGGCTTCTGCATGGGTACATGTGCGGGGTTCGGAATCCCGATATCGCAGCGTTTCGGTGCGCGCGACATGTCCACCATGAGAAAGTATGTCTATAACAGTCTGTACCTTGCTGCGGCGATTGCAGTCATCCTGACCATTGCCTGCTGCAGCCTGACGGGGCAGATCCTCCGTATGATCAACACCCCTGACATTTATATGGATAATGCATATAAGTATCTGTTCATCATTTTTGCCGGACTGCCGTGCACGGTTCTGTACAACATTGCCGCATCGATAGCCAGGGCAGTAGGAGATTCGAAGACTCCGTTCGTGTTCCTCGTCATCTCCGCCGTGCTCAACGTCGGTCTGGATTTTCTGTTCATCTTCGGATTCAACATGGGCGTCGAAGGTGCTGCCATCGCAACGGTAATATCCCAGGGCGTCTCGGGCCTCATGTGCCTGATCAAGCTCCTTACAAAATACCCTGAACTCAGGGACAAGAAAAAGAACTACCTGCACCTTAATTCAAAGGCCATCAGCGTGCTCATCAAGATGGGCGTGCCGATGGGACTTCAGGCTTCGATCACGGCAGTAGGTTCCATCCTGCTGCAGATCGCTGTCAACGGCCTCGAGAATGTCTATATCCAGGCGTACACGATAGCCATCAAGGTCAAGATGCTGTTCATCCCGATGTTCGATTCGCTCGGCACAGCGATGGCAACTTACGTCGGCCAGAACTACGGCGCGGGTGACTTCTCCAGGATCAAGCGCGGCATCAGGGATGCTGTCATAATCGCGGTGAGCTGCGCGGCTGTCACGATGGCGGTCATCACATTCTTCGGAAGGTACATCATCATGGTCTTTGTCAATGCGGGTGAAGAAGGCGTCGGTGCAGTCGTAGACGCTGCTTACCAGTACATCTTCATCGACGTCATGTTCGTCGCCATCCTCGCATTGCTGTTCATATTCAGGTATTCTATACAGGGTATCGGTAAGAGCCTTACAGCCATGGCCGCGGGCTTCATGGAGATGGCAGCGAGAGTTACGATGTCGATGTTCGTCATCCCGTTCGTCGGCTGGACTGCGGCCTGCTTTACCGATCCGCTCGCATGGGGCGGCGGTATGATCTACTGCACGATAACATTCTTTATCCTCATGCACTTAAAACAGAAAACACACAAAGCCTTATAAACCCCGGAGGACTCTGCCATGAGATATGAGTTTACTGACAAGAATGGTACTTTCCTTGCTAAGAATACAGGCGATACCAGTTTCCTTTATCTGCCGATCGCATCTCCTTCCGGAGTGTTAAGCTGCATCACGCCCACGGGCAGGGGCGATTCGAGGCTTTCACAGAATCAGTATCTGCTTCCCCCGGCAGTAGTCGAGGAACTCCAGGAGTCGATGTACGGCAGGAACTTCTGGCTTGATATCGAAGGCACCGGTCTTCGCTCCGCATTCGGTTTCTCTTTGGCACAGCTTGCCGGAGAAGATACCATGACACTTGAAGGCGGCATGCTCTGGCAGAAGACTTCTCTCGAGGTTTCTGAAGGCGTTGTCTGCGAGATACTCGATTTCGCTCCCGTCGGCACGGCGAAAACGGAGGTCATGCAGGTTAAGATCACCAACAACAGCGGCAAAGACATAACATTTACGCCGTCTGCGGCAGTACCGATCTTCGCGCGCGGTGCGGACCACATTAGAGACCACAGGCATGTAACTTCGCTCCTTAACGTCATCCGCGTAAAGGACATCGGCATCGAGGTCGAGCCTACGATGGCTTTCGACGAGAGGGGACACCACAGGAACTCCGATGTCTATGCTGTCTACGGCAGGGACGGACAGGGCAATACTCCCGACGAAGTATTCCCCACGGTAACTTCTTTCACGGGCGAGGGCGGAAATCTGCTCAACCCCGCAGGTGCTAAGGCAGGCGTTGCAGGCATGGCCGCAGGTTCCGTCGTAAACGGCGAGGAGGCTTTGGCAGGCATCAAGTTTGCTAAGTGCGTTCTTCCTTCCGGCGAGACTGCCGTCTACAACATCATCATGAGTTTTGGCAGCGAAGGATATGAGTACCTTGACAGCAGCAACATAGACAAGGCTTTTGCCGAGCTTAAGACATACTGGGAAGATCAGAAGATAATCCATACCGCGACGGGCGATAACAAGTTCGACGGATGGATGGAGTGGGTCAGCGTGCAGCCGCAGCTTCGTAAGCTCTACGGTTGTTCGTTCCTTCCTTACCACGACTACGGCAGGGGCGGAAGAGGCTGGAGAGACCTCTGGCAGGATTCGCTCGCACTGCTTTTGAGAGATCCTTCCAAGGCAAGGGATGACCTTGTCAGCTATTTCGCAGGCATAAGGACGGACGGATCCAACGCGACCATCATCGGTACCAAGAGGGGCGAGTTCATCGCTGACCGTAACGGCATCGCGAGAGTGTGGATGGACCATGGTTTCTGGCCGATGTTCACGGTAAACCTTTACCTCGAGCAGACGGGCGATTACGGCTTCCTTTTCGAGCAGCAGCCGTACTTCAAGGATAGGCAGATAATGAGGGGAGAAGCCGTTGATGACGGTTTCGATCCTTCGGAAGCGCCCAAGCAGAAGACGGCTTCAGGCGAGATCTACGAGGGCACTCTCATCGAGCACCTTCTCGTGCAGCAGCTTACACAGTACTGTGACCGCGGAGAGCACGGCAACATGAGGCTCAGGGGCGCGGACTGGAACGATGCTCTGGATATGGCTTCCAAGAGAGGCGAGAGTGTCGCATTTACTGCTGCTTACGCAGGTTCCATCCAGATCCTGGCGGACATGGTAAAGGCTTCCGACAAGGACAAGATCGAGGTCTTCGAAGAACTCGCAGAACTTATAGGTAACGTTGATACGGGAGATATTGCTTCACTCAAGGCGAGACTCGAGACCTACGAGAAGGCCGTGGCATCAAAACTGTCCGGCAAGCGCGTGGAGATGGACAGCAGCGAGCTTATCTCCAAACTTACCGAGATGTCCGAGTCCATCAAAGAACACATCAGAAACAACGAGATCGTTACGGACGGCGAGGGTGCTTCCTGGTTCAACGGCTACTACGATAACGATGCCGAGAGGGTAGAGGGAGTGATCAACGGCGGTGTCCGCATGATGCTCACTTCGCAGGTATTCACGGTCATGTTCGGTACTGCAACTGATCCCATGGTGGAAGAAGTCATCAAGGCAGCCGACAAGTACCTGTATGCACCCGCATTAGGAGGCTATAAGCTCAACACCAACTTCAATGAGGTCAAGATGAACATGGGCCGTGCGTTCGGTTTCGCTTACGGCGAGAAAGAGAACGGCGCGGTATTCTGCCACATGGCGGTCATGTACGCGTATGCGCTGTATTCCAGAGGCTTCGCAAAGGAAGGCTTCAAGGTATTCGATGCACTTTATAAGCAGAGCGTGGCTGAAGGTCCCGACGGCGGAAGGATGTATCCGGGAATCCCCGAGTATTTCAACGGCACGGGTCGCGGAATGTATCCGTACCTGACGGGCGCTGCAAGCTGGGCAGTAATGCTCGTCTTAAAGCAGATGTTCGGCGTATCGGGCAGGAACGGCAATCTTGTGCTGGCACCGCAGCTCCTTTCTGAGCAGTTCGATACGGATTCCAAGGCAGAGGTCACGCTCTACCATAACGGCGAACCTCTCAAGGTCACATACAAGAACCCCGGCGCGAAAGAGTTCGGCACTTACAAGATCTCGAAAGTAACCGTAAACGGCAGGGAATATGTCGCAGACGGCGCGGAGTTCGAAGTTCCGGCAGATGCCCTTGCAATCGGTGAGAACACGATAGAGGCCGAGCTTTCTTAATCGAAATAATAAGTTAACAGTTATATTCCGGTAAATCGGATATACTGTAAACATATTTCCAAGGGAGGAATCTATTATGGCAAACAAGTACGCAGGCACACAGACCGAGAAGAACCTTCAGGCAGCTTTCGCAGGCGAGTCACAGGCAAGAAATAAGTATACTTACTTTGCTTCAAAGGCTAAGAAGGAAGGCTTCGAGCAGATCGCAGCTCTTTTCCTCAAGACAGCTGACAACGAGAAAGAGCACGCTAAGATGTGGTTCAAGGAACTCGACGGTATCGGTGATACCGCGGCTAACCTTGCAGCAGCTGCTGACGGCGAGAATTTCGAGTGGACAGACATGTATGAGGGCTTCGCAAAGACTGCTGAGGAAGAGGGTTTCCCTCAGCTCGCAGCTAAGTTCAGAATGGTCGGTGCGATCGAGAAGCATCACGAAGAGCGTTACAGAGCTCTCCTCAAGAACGTAGAGGCTCAGGAAGTCTTCGCTAAGAGCGAGGTCAAGGTCTGGGAGTGCAGGAACTGCGGTCACATCGTAGTCGGCACAAAGGCTCCCGAGATGTGCCCCGTTTGCGCACACCCTAAGAGCTATTTCGAAGTAAACGCTGAGAATTATTGATTTTTGTTTTTCAGATTATTGAGGAAGGCTCGTAATGGGCCTTCCTTTTTATAAGTTTTTGGGAGATTGGGTATGAAAAGCAGAAAGAATGTATTGATCAGCATGGCAGTAGTGGCCGCGATGCTGCTTCCGTACGGCAGGGTGGTCCTTGCAGATGAGACGGATGTAGCCGTCGAGCCCGAAGAGCCGGCAGAGGTCATGACGGCAGAGGAGACTGTCGTTCCCGACTATGACGTTGATAACGACGAACTTGCCGAGCAGTATATCCTTCAGGAACTGTCGACAGGTTTTGATGCATGTTATGCCAAGTATAACTATAGTTCCGGGATGAGCAGCCAGAATACAACTGTATATCTCTATCTGAAGGACCAGATTACCCTTATAGCAAGTGGTGATCGTACTGACACTCAGATAACAATTCCTGATACTTATGAATTTAAATTTTCGGCAGCTGACCTTGGCCTTAGTGACTTGAGTGACAGGAATGAAGTGAAGAAAAAGATATCTGAGTTGATGCCTGCCGAAACTATCATGACGGCGCTGCTTGCCACATGTCCTTATGAATTATATTGGTTTGATAAGACAAAAGGCATGTCTGTCGGATATGGTTATACTTTTTATTCTCAGTACGTATTGGTGAATCTAACTTACGATTTCCCGGTTGAGAAAGATTATCAGAACTCAGGTAATACATATTCGGTCAATTACACTTACGGACAGGCCGCGCGTAATGCTGCTTCTACCGTGGACAGCATCATTAACACATATGCCTCATACAGTGATTACGATAAGTTGAAGGCTTATAACGATAAGATCTGCGAGCTGACTGATTATAACGATGCAGCCGCAGAGAACATCAACACACCTTATGGTGATCCCTGGCAGCTCGTCTGGGTCTTTGACGGTGATCCTTCGACAACAGTCGTATGCGAGGGATACTCCAAAGCTTTCCAGTATCTGTGCGACAACTCCACATTCAAGGACAGTAATCTTTATGCGATATCCGTGTATGGCCAGGTATTCTTCCCGCCTTCGACCAATGGCGGACACATGTGGAATATCGTTCACATAGACGGAAACAACTATCTGGTCGATGTTACAAGCGATGACAGCACAAACAGTGATGATTTCTTCCTGGTCGGTGCTTCAGGAAGTGTTTCGTCGAGTTATATGTTGTCCGACGGTTCGATCTATTGGTATGACACGAAAGTGAAGAACTACTTTTCCAATGATGCTCTTACGCTTTCCAGCGTGGATTTCACTCCCACGCAGGAAACTACCAATACTCCTACGCCGAATCCGACCGGAACCACAACGCCGACACCGGTTGCAACAGTAACTTCAACACCGACACCGGATCCTACCGGAACTACAACACCTACTCCGGTTGCAACCGCAACAGCAACTCCGACTCCCAAGGTGACAGTTACTGCAACGCCTACACCGAAGGCAACCGTAACAGCCACACCGACACCAAAGGCGACCGTGACCACGGCTCCGCCCAAGGTTACCACGCCTGCACCGACAATACCTCCGGTATCATCTAAGAGCATCACGCCCAAACTCAAGACCGGTATTGCTCACGTGCAAGACATCGGCGATGTCACTTCAGTAGTTGACCCGACGACAGGCATCCTGAAGATCGGCACTACCGGCATGGGCAAACGCCTCGAGGAGATAACAATCAATTTCGAGAACACGACGCCGTATTCCGGCACGATCCAGTACCGTGTGCACGTGCAGGATATCGGTTGGATGGACTGGGTCGATGCGGGCAGACCTGCCGGCACCGAGGGTATGGGAAAGAGGATCGAAGCAATCGAGATCCGCCTTACGGGCGAGCTTGCCCAGTATTATTCCGTCCAGTACTGCGTGCACATCCAGGATTACGGTGACATGCAGGGCTGGGTCAAAGACGGAGCTCTTGCCGGCACCACGGGCGAATCCAAGAGGATAGAAGAACTCAAGATCAAGATAGTGCCCAAAGGCACCGGCAGTCCTATGTCCGTCATGTACCGCGTGCATGTACAGGATTACGGCTGGGAGAAATCCTACGTCAAGAACGGCCAGATGAGCGGCACTTCCGGCGAGTCCAAGAGACTTGAGGGCATCGAGATCTTCCTGTCCGGAACGCAGTACGGCGGAGGCATCAAATACAAGACGCATGTACAGAATATAGGCTGGGAGAGCGCCTGGTCCAAGGACGGCGAAATGAGCGGCACCCAGGGCATGAGCTACAGGCTCGAAGGTATCTCGATCGAACTCTACGGCGAAGTGGCCGAATACTATGACGTCTACTACCGCGTACATGCACAGGATATCGGCTGGCTGTCGTGGGCCAAGAACGGAGAGTACTCCGGTACCGCGGGGAGATCCGCCCGGCTTGAAGGTATCCAGATCGTCCTTGTGCCTAAGGGCTCGGTTCCTCCGGGCGCGACGTACAAAGGCATCACAGCCGTTGATTCCAGAGCGTTCGTACAGGGATTCTGAGTCAGATCAATAGTTAACCAATAGAGAGTCGGCTTTGTGCCGGCTCTCTTTTTGATGCCCGCTCAAAAAGCAAAAATCAAAAAAATGGTACATTTGGGTGATAGTTAATCAGGCCCCGTTCCCATACAATCGAAATATATCTATTAATAGGCTCCACAAGGCTTGAAGTATTCAGTTTTTAAATACAGATCAAGGGAGGAAAACGAGATGTTGAAAGGTAAGAAGATCGCAAGCAGCCTTACTAGTGCTGCAGTCACGACAGCAGTCCTTCTCGGTGCCGTCATGCCGGGCGTTGTCCTTGCAGATGAGGTCACGGTCCTGAATGAAGGGTTTGAAGGGGCAGATCTGGTAAAGAGCGGTTGGGGTTATGAATACTATACGGAAGGTTTTGACTGGCCCTGGGGAATCTGCAATAGTGAAGAGCTCAGTGAGCATAGTGATGGGACAATTCCGAATGCATGCAGCGGTGAACAGTCCGCATTCATTGAATATTGTGACGCCTACAAATCTAGCCGTTCAATTATGTATACTCCTACGCTGGATCTCAGTTCTTACACAACTGTATCCATAAGTTTCTCCTATATTATCCCTCAATGGTCGGGGCAGAATGAATGCCTTTCGTTGTGGTATCGCATCGGCGACTCCGAATGGACACCGGTCACTTCATTTACCGACGGTGATGATATACATGAAGAATGGACATCAAGCGGAAAGATCACTCTTCCTGACGATGTGCTCGTGGAGGATGTTGAGATCGGATTCTGTGCACTTGAAGGTGACGGTTATGGCATAGCGATCGATGATGTTGTTATCAAAGGCGAGTATGAGCCCGAACCGGAACCAATACCGAATCCCGTAATCACAAGCGGCATAGCTCATGTACAGGACAAGGGAAATGTAACATCTTATGCTGATGACGGTTTCCTTACACTCGGCACGACCGGTGAGGGCAAGAGACTCGAAGCCATAACGATCAACTTCAGCAATCCTACACCTTATTCCGGAACTCTTGAGTACAGAGTACATGTTCAGGATATCGGCTGGATGCCTTGGGTTCAGGCAGGTACTGCTGCAGGTACAAGCGGAAAGGCCAAGAGGATCGAAGCAATCGAGATCCGTCTGACCGGTGAACTGGCAGAGTACTACTCGGTCGAGTATATCGTTCACATCCAGGATTACGGCTACGCGCAGGGCTGGATAAAGGACGGCGCACTTGCCGGCACTACAGGTGAATCCAAGCGTATCGAAGAACTTACTGTCTGGATTGCACCGATAGGTACGGATGATTATTCTTACGTTAAGTACAGAGTTCACGTACAGGATTACGGATGGGAAAAAGAATATGCATACGACGGTGAGATGAGCGGCACTTCCGGTGAGTCCAAGAGACTTGAGGGTATCGAGATCTGCCTTGAAGGTCTTGAGTACTCCGGCGGCATCAAATACAAGACACACGTGCAGGACTACGGTTGGGAGAGTTCATGGTCTTATAACGGCGAGATGAGCGGTACCCAGGGCGAGGCTAAGAGACTTGAAGGTATCTGCATCGAACTCTACGGCGAAATTGCCAATTACTATGACGTCTATTACAGGGTACATGCGCAGGATATCGGCTGGCTGTCATGGGCATGCAACGGTGACCCGGCCGGAACAGCAGGCAGATCCGCAAGACTTGAAGGCATTCAGATCGTCCTCGTACCCAAGGGAGATACGGTTCCCGGCCAGACCTATATGGGTATAACTTCTGTCAGCCCGTATTGCTTTGTTGAAGGTTTCGGAGATGCCGTAGGATAAGAAGTCTCGGTTGATCCAACAGGTATTTAAACTATTAGAGCCCTTGAGATCTTGTTCTCAAGGGCTCGTTTCAACCAAAGCTTTAATGCAGTATAGCCTTGAGTTTCTCGTCGGTCGCAAGAAGCTCCTTGGCGAGCTGCCGGTATTGTTCCTCGTGCAGATAAGTGTGGCGGTGCGGCTTCATTGAAGGCGCAATGTCTATCGCCTTGCTGTAGTCTTCTGCCTTGAGATCCAGGGTAGCGCAGTAGTCCCAGAAGCCAGTCTTGGTAAAGATGTTGTCGACACGCTGCCAGCGGTGGTCTGTGATCTTGCACATGATGTATGTTCCGATGCCGACCTGTACGCCGTGGAGCTGCGGGCGCTCGAGGAACGAGTCCAACGCATGGGATATCATGTGCTCGCTGCCGCTTGTGGGCGCGCTGGAACCCGCGATCTCATTTGCAACGCCGCTCATCGCGAGGGAATCAAGCAGTTCCTTGAGGAAAAGATCTTCCTCTATGGACTCAAAGGGTGTGCGTACAAAGGAATTTACCGCTTTCTTGGCTATCATGAACGCGAAATCATTGACCTCGCCGTAACCCAGGTCCTCCTCATGCTGCCAGTCGTAAGTTGAAGAGATCTTCGCGACCATATCGCCGACACCCGAGTACAGGAATCTTACCGGTGCGCTCTTGATGACATCCGTGTCCACGAGGATGCCGTATGCCATCTTGGCTGGGACGGACTTCCTGTGACCGTCGACCGTAAGCGAAGCGGAAGAACTCGAGAAACCGTCAGAGGACGAACTCGTCGGAATGCTTATGAAAGGTATCCTGAGGATATAGCCAATGTACTTGGCCGCATCAATTACCTTGCCGCCGCCCATGCCGATGACTGCCTGCGTCTTGTTGGGCAGTTCGAACGCGAGATCCGTGATGTCGTTAAAGTCGACCGTGTCCATCTCCTGATGGTGCAGGATGGTAACGCCTGCATTCTCACAAGACTCAAAAACAGTCTTCCCGAACATATCCGTAAGGCCGTTGCCGAGCAGAAGCACTACTTGCAGGATGCCGTTTTCTGCCAGGTAGTCTCCGATGTGCGCCGTTACGCCGGGCTCTATCTTAAGTATCGAAGGGATCGAGATCTCGTCTTTTGCCATGGTTAATACCTCTCTTTCAGCTTTAGCCTATTACTTCGGGGATGACCTTGATAAGCTCGTCAAAACTCATTATAAACGGTACTTCGGTATTGATCTCGCCGAAACCGTACTTTGCATGTATGAAGGGAAGACCTGCTTTATAAGTGGCGTCGTAGTCGCTCTGAATATCACCGACGTAGCATGCTGCGGTAAGATTATTCCTCTCTGCTATAAGTCTGATGTTCTCATCTTTTTGGAGGAAGTTGTTGCCGTAGCACTCGATGTCCTCGACGGGGTCTTCGGGGTGACCGTACGGAACACCGTAGTAGCCAAGGAAAGATTCGATGTAGCCTGCCTGGCAGTTGCTGACGATATAGATGTGATAACCCATCTCCTTAAGCTTTGCCCAAGTCTCAAAGACATTCTCGTACAGCAGTCCGCCGTGCTCTCTTAAGTACTCGTTCTCATAGTTCTCGCAAGAGGAGCGCAGCGCATCTCTCTCGGGTCCTTTGTTAGTATAGGTGAACAGTGTGTCTGCGATGACATCCATGGGCTTTCCCATAACGCTCTTAATATCATCTGCCGTAATTACCTTGTCTGTGTATCCTGCTTCGCGGACCTTGACTGTCCAGGCTTCTGCGACGTTCGCGGAAGAATCCCAGACCGTGCCGTCCATATCGAAGATAATGCCTTTTTTGTCCTGCATAGTATCTCCTTTGAGGTGATCGTTAAGAGTTATTATACCAATTCCATCCGGTGCATCTTTACGGCAAATATGAAGGAAGACAATAACGGGGATCGTCATTATCCTGCCCATATAAACTTGACTGGAGGCTCATTCTACTTTAATATTCTTTCGTTTATGGAATGAAGGAGATAGGGGATGCCGCCGCTTAAGATTTTCGCGATAGTGCTGTTTATTCTGATGTATGTGCTTATGGTATTGCTGCCTAAGTACAGACCGGTCGTTGCAATTACGGCCGCAGTTATTTATGTTGCTGCGGGCGTGCTCCCGATAACAAAGGTGTTTGTTTCGATAGACTGGAACGTCCTGATGATGCTTTTCGGAACGATGGTCATAGTCGACTACTTCATTGAATCCAAGATGCCGAACAAGATAGCGGAGTGGCTCCTCAGGCTCGCGCCGAACGTGCTTTGGGTCACGGTGCTCATGTCGGCTTTCTCCGGAATCATCTCCGCATTCATCGATAACGTTGCGACAGTGCTTATGGTCGCACCCGTAGGCCTTGCCATCTGCAAGAAACTCAAGATCTCGCCGGTCACAATGATCCTTTGCATCGCGGTGTCTTCGAACCTGCAGGGTGCTGCGACGCTCGTCGGAGATACGACTTCTATCATGCTCGGCGGCGCTGCCAACATGAATTTCAACGATTTCTTCTGGATGCTCGGAAGACCGGGCATGTTCTTTGCTACCGAGATCGGCGCGCTGCTGACGATCCCGATCATCATGTTCATGTTCCGCAAGGACAAGGAGCCCGTTAACAGCGACGAGCACACCAAGGTTACTGACTATGTGCCCACGATCACGATGCTCGGACATGTCGTGCTTCTCATCATCGCATCTTTCATCCCGGATACGCCTTCCGTCACGAACGGCGTCATCTGTATGGTCTGCGGCATAATCACTATTGTTTGGGAACTCATCCTCTCCAAGTCCAAGGAGAGCATGATCCACGCGCTCAAGGCAATGGACTATGCCACGATGTTCCTGCTCACGGGTCTGTTCGTGGTCATCGCAGCCATTACTGAGATCGGCCTGGTACAGGACCTCGCTGACTTCATCGCAACTGCAGGCGGCAACAACATGTTCCTGCTGTTTACCATCATCGTCTGGGGCTCTGTGGCAATCTCCGCTTTCATCGACAATATCCCGTATGTTGCGACGATGCTCCCGATCCTGGCTACGGTTGCTGCAAACATGCAGGTCGAGCCTTACTTCCTGTTCTTCGGACTTCTGGTCGGCGCCACGCTCGGAGGCAACATCACTCCGATCGGCGCATCTGCCAACATCGCAGGCGTCGGAATGCTCCGCAAGGAAGGCTACGAGGTCAAGTTCAGGGATTTCTTCAAGATCGGCATCCCGTTCACTCTTGCTGCGGTCCTCGGAGGCTACCTTTTCGTCTGGATCTTCTGGCATCCGTAACATCTCATAAGTACACATAAATACTTTAAGCACCGGCAATTTTGTAGTATGATTAGCAAATTGTTCTATTTATATTTTTATTTAGGAGAAATTATCTATGAAGGAACTGATGCTGGGAAACAAAGCCGTCGCAAGAGGGCTTTACGAAGCGGGTGTCTGCGTAGCAAGCTCATACCCGGGAACTCCTAGTACCGAGACGACCGAAGAGGCCGCAAAGTACGACGAGATCTACTGCGAATGGGCACCTAACGAGAAGGTTGCCATGGAGACCGCATACGGTGCGAGCAGGGCAGGCAAGAGATCTTACTGCGCAATGAAGCACGTAGGACTTAACGTTGCCGCTGACCCTCTCTTTACGATCAGCTATACAGGCGTTAACGCCGGCATGGTCATTCTCGTTGCAGATGACCCCGGAATGCACTCTTCTCAGAACGAGCAGGACTCCAGGCACTATGCCATCGCGGCGAAAATGCCCATGCTCGAGCCCTCTGACTCTCAGGAAGCAAAGGATTTCATCAAGGCTGCTTACGATATGTCCGAGCAGTTCGATGTTCCCGTCCTTTTCAAGATGTGCACCAGAGTCGCTCACTCCCAGTCCATCGTCGAACTCGGCGAGAGAACAGAGGTTCCCGTTAAGGAATATGTAAAGGATGCAGGCAAGTACGTAATGGTACCTGCAAATGCCAAGAAGCGTCACCCGATCGTAGAAGAGCGCACGCTCAAGCTCATCGAACTGGCTGAGACTTCAGATCTGAACCGCATTGAAGACGGATCAGATAAGTCTATCGGCATCATCACATCATCGACTTCATATCAGTACGTTAAGGAAGTCTTCGGCGATAAGCACCCCGTACTCAAGATCGGTCTTATCAACCCGCTTCCGATCAAGAAGATCCAGGACTTCGCTGCTTCCGTAGACAAGCTCGTAGTTGTTGAAGAACTCGATCCCATCATCGAGAACCACTGCAAGGCTCTGGGTCTCGAGGTAACAGGCAAGGACGTTCTGCCTCTCATCGACGAGTTCTCACAGGGCCTCATCGCTAAGGCACTCGGTGAGCCTGAGGCACCTTCCTGCAAGAAGATCGACGGGCTTCCCGGAAGACCGCCGGCAATGTGCGCAGGCTGTCCTCACAGAGGCATGTTCTATGTTCTGTCCAAGAACAAGATCACTGTCCTTGGCGATATCGGATGCTACACGCTTGGTGCTACGCCTCCGCTCTGTGCTATAGATACGACAGAGTGCATGGGCGCTTCGATAAGCTCACTCCACGGTTTCAACAAGGCACGCGGTGCAGAGGCTGAGAAGAATACAGTTGCAGTCATCGGCGATTCGACATTCATGCATTCGGGCATGACAGGTCTTGCCAACATCGCATACAACCAGACCAATTCCACTGTCATCATCCTCGATAACTCTATCACGGGTATGACAGGTCATCAGCAGAATCCTACAACGGGCTTCAACCTCCGCGGTGACCCGGCAGGCAAGATCGACCTCGAAGCTCTCGTACGCTCAATGGGCATTAACAGAGTAAGAGTCGTAGATCCTTATAATCTCGCTGAAGCAGAGCAGGCAGTTAAGGAAGAGCTTGCTGCAGAAGAGCCTTCGGTCATCATCTCCAGAAGACCTTGCGCGCTCCTCAAGTCAGTCAAGCGTCAGCCTGCCATCAAGGTCAATCCCGACAAGTGCAAGTCCTGCAAGGCGTGCATGAAGCTCGGCTGTCCCGCGATCTCCTTCAAGGACGGACATGCCAAGGTCGATGCTACGCAGTGCTTCGGCTGCAAGGTCTGCAGCGAGCTTTGTAAGTTCGGTGCTTTCGAGACAATGGAAGGAGAGGCGATTACATGGTAACAAGCATTATGATAGTCGGCGTAGGCGGACAGGGTTCGCTCCTCGCCAGCAAGATATTAGGTAAGGTAGCTATGGACAAGGGTTATGACGTTAAGGTCTCCGAGGTCCACGGCATGAGCCAGAGAGGCGGAAGCGTCGTAACATATGTAAGGTTCGGCGACAAGGTCAATTCCCCCATTATTGACAAGGGCGGCGCTGATTACATCATCTCTTTCGAGCTCCTCGAGGCTGCAAGATACGTTGAGTTCCTGAAGCCCGGCGGACAGATCGTAACCAATTCCCAGCAGATCGATCCTATGCCGGTCATCGCAGGCACCGCTGAGTATCCGGCAGGTCTCATCGAGAAGATGGAAGAAGCAGGTGCTAAGGTAGATGCCATAGATGCTCTCTCTCTTGCAGAGGAGGCAGGTTCTTCCAAGGCTTCCAACATCGTCCTGATGGGCAGGTTCTCCAAGTACATAGAGGGCATCAGCAAGGATGAGTGGGTAAAGGTCATCGAGAGCACCGTTCCCGCGAAGTTCCTTGAGATGAACAAGAAGGCTTTTGAGCTCGGAGTAAATGCCTGATGCTTGATATCGAGAAGGTTAGAGAGTTCTTCAAGGGAGACAAGTACGCGACTGAAGCGACAGGCATCGTTATCGACAGTGTAGAGAAGGGACACAGCGTAGTCTCTCTTGAGCCTGACGGAAGGCACTTAAATGCAGTCGGCGGCCTTATGGGCGCAGTCTATTACACGATGGCGGATTTCGCTTTCGCCGTAGCAGAGAACTGCGAGCAGCCTTCAGATACGGTTACCGTCACGCAGGCGGTATCGATGAATTTCCTGAGATCCTGGCCGGGCGGAAAGGTTACCTGCAAGGCAGACATAGTTAAAGACGGCAGATCTATCTGCCTGTATGAAGTAAAGTGCTTCGACATTAATGGCAAAGAGCTTGCACTCGTTGTGATCAACGGCTTCAAGACTGCCATAAGAAAATAACAGGAGGGCAACCACATGATCTGGAATGAAGCAAAGGAGTGTATGTCTCGTGATGAGATAGAAGCGCTCCAGAGTGCGAGGCTCGTCAAGGTAGTCAACCGCGTCTACCACAACGTCGAGTATTACCGCAAGAAGATGCAGGAAGTAGGCCTTGAGCCCGGAGACATTAAGGGTATAGAGGACCTTGACAAGCTCCCTTATACGACCTATGCAGACCTGAGAGATACATATCCCTTTGGCATGGCAGCCGTTCCCAGATCAGAGATGGTCCGTGTTCATGCTTCCTCCGGTACGACCGGAAAGCCGAAGGTCGCAGTCTATACAAGACGCGATATCGATATCTGGGCTGAGTGCGTTGCAAGATGCCTTTCAATGGCAGGTATCACAAGAGATGACATCATCCAGGTAGGCTACGGCTACGGTCTCTTCACAGGCGGTCTCGGTGCACATTACGGCGCAGAGTACTTAGGTGCACTTGTCCTTCCGATGTCCACAGGCAACACGCAGAAGCTCATCGACATGATGATCGACTGCGACGTAACATCCATTGCCTGCACACCTTCTTATCTCCTGCATGTTGCAGAGGATCTCGAGAAGGCAGGCCTCGTAGACAAGATCAAGCTCAAGAGCGCAATCTGCGGTGCTGAGCCCTGGACTGATGAGATGCGTGACCAGATGGAGTCAAGGCTTAACATCAAGGCATACGACATCTACGGCCTTACAGAGATGATGGGCCCGGGCGTTGCCTGCGACTGCGAGCACCACAAGGGTCTGCACATCTGGGAAGATCACTTCCTTCCTGAGATCATCGATCCCGCTACGCTCAAGCAGCTCCCCAAGGGCTCTGACGGCGAACTTGTTATCACCAACCTCACCAAGGAAGGCATGCCTCTCATCCGTTACAGGACGAAGGACCTTACATCCATCGAATACGACAAGTGCGAGTGCGGACGTACGATGGCAAGGATCCAGCGTTTCAGAGGAAGATCCGACGACATGCTCATCATCAAGGGCGTCAACGTATTCCCGTCGCAGGTCGAGGCAGCTCTTCTTACCGTTGACGGCACTACGCCTCACTATATGCTGGTCGTTGACCGTGTCGGCAACAGCGATACTCTCGAAGTACAGGTAGAGGTCGCAGAGGATACGTTTACAGACGAGGTCAAGTCACTCGAGTCGCTCAGGAAGACCATCCACGACAAGCTCAGAATGGCGATCGGCCTCAACGCGAAAGTAACCCTAATGGAACCCAACGGACTCGAGCATTTCGACGGCAAGTCAAAGCACGTTATCGACAAGCGTAAGCTCTATCAGTAAGGAGGCAACTACCATGTTAATCAAGCAGTTATCTATTTTCCTCGAGAACAAGGAAGGCAGACTCGACAAGGTCTTAAAGACACTTGCAGACGGCAATATCAACCTTCTGTCCGCAAGCCTTGCTGATACTTCGGAATTCGGCGTGCTCCGTCTTCTTGCAGACGATGCAGACAAGGCGAAATCAATCCTCAAGGAGGCAGGCTTTACTGCACGCATCGACAACGTCATCGCTGTCGTTGTTCCTGATGCAGTGGGAAGCTTTGCCAAGGTATGCGCCATGATCCACGAGGCAGGCATCAACATCAGCTATATCTATGGTCTGTCCATTGACGGTGAGGGCACCCCCATTGCCATCAAGACAGACAACAATGACAAGGTAGTTGAACTACTGAACGCAGCAGGCGTTAAGATGATCTCACCTGAGGAATTAAAGTAATCCCGGATAACAAACCTAAAATAAGAGGCTGCTACGAAGCAGCCTCTTTTGTTTTACCTGTATGAGCCGAACTTGGCTTTCTTCGCCTGCTTTTCCTGGTAGAGCAGACCATCTGCGATCTCGAGTTCCGCGATTATATCTTTCTCCGGACTGCAGTTGAACTTGTGAATGCCGGTACTCATCTCGATGGGATAAGGCTTGCCTGAAGTATCGTTATGTTTCTTGGAGACATGCTCGATCCTTGCCTTGATGTCGTCTATATCACAGTCGGATCCTACGAGCGCCATGACAACGAATTCGTCACCGCCAAAACGTCCGACTATATCCGCACCGCGGAAACTTTCCTTGAGGATGGCTGCGATGGTCCTGAGCGCGAAATCTCCGTCGTCGTGACCATACTTGTCGTTGATCATCTTGAGATTGTCCATGTCGGCATAGCAGACGACTGCGACCTTGTCCTTATTCGCGGGATCTGTCAGGAGCTTCTCAACCTGTGCCAGGAAACCTCTGCGGTTATAAAGCCCTGTGAGTTCGTCCCTGTTGGCGATCTCGTCGAGCTTGTTGTTGTCCCTGATGAATCTCTCGAGGGAGTTCTGCAGGTTCTGCTTGTCATTGTTCTGTTTCTCGATCATGATGAGTGACTTGATCGTGACAGAAAGCTGGAAAGCGACCGTCGAGACATCTGACAGATAGTTCGCATCAAGTTCGTTGACGAGCATTCCGTAAAGGTCCGCGCCGACGAAGAGAGGGAAGACTACCATTGTCCTTCTGTAATCAGTCTCGGTGAAATCATTCGTGAATACCTGCTCCGTTCTCCAGAGCTGTTGCTCGTCGCTCATGGCACGGATGCCGTTTGAATCTGACATTGCTTTGAGGAGAATGGATTTGGGGCACTTCAATTCCTTGCCGCCCTTATTGTGGATGCTCCTCTGGAACAGATACAGTATAGACTTCTTGAAGCCTACAGAGTAGAGACCTCCAAGAAGCTGCTCGTAAGGAATATCATCGTCAGAACTCATCAGGAAGATGTCGCCTGTCTGCTGGTTTACCATTCGTGACAGACGGGCTCTCTCGTTGCTCTTGTCGCTGGTCCTGGAAAGGCCGGAATAAGCAATGAGACGGTAGAAGTCAGAGAACACCTCGTTCATTATCGTGCCGTCCAGATCATTGTCGATCAATACCGCAGCCTCAAACTGCATAGTCTGCAGGACATTGAAGACCTTCTCGGGTGTCGTATACACGAGCAGGTCTGTCTGGAGGATATGCGCGAAAGCCTTGTCGATATTCTCGACCTCAGCCTGGATGTTGTCTGAATTAACGAAAGTGATATAAGCATCGCAGAACTCTTCAACGGCATCCTTGATCTCGCTCAGATGCTCGTTGTCCGAATACAGGCCGAAGAGATATTCAAGGATCGAACTTACGAAAGTGGTGTCTCCGCTCTCGGCGCAGGAGATCTGAAGGCGTTTGCCCATCTCTTCGACGTCGAGTCCGTCGCATCCGCATGAACTTCTCAGGATGAGGTGTGTGTCAACAGTCATATCAGACAGCGCCTGTCCGTTAATGTAGTTCTCAGCGTTGAGCACGGCCTTGTAGGTGAGAGCCTCTGAACTTGCCTCGACTGTTGTAAGCGGCGGTTTGAGCGAGACGGAGAACACGTCATCGTCAAAGCCTGCGATGAATATATCCTTACCGGGCAGAAGACCTCTCTCGTAGATTGCTTCGTAGCCGCCGATAGCCATGTTGTCGTTCGCGAAAACGATCGCATCCGGCTTCTCGTTCCTGTCCAGGAGCTCCTTGACCACTTCGGTGCTGTTTACCGTGAAGTCGCCATATACGATAAGATCCTCATCAACGGGGATGTCGTATTCAGCAAGGACTTTCTTATAGACATCGAGTCTTTCTCTTGCATCCCTGTTGGTAACTGGACCTGAGACAAAACCTATCTTTCTCGCGCCGTGCTTATCTATAAGATGTCTGATAGCCTGGCTGAAGCCTGACTCGTTGTCGAAAGTAACGGAGTGATAACCCTCGACACTCGAGAAGAGGCATACTTTGGGAACATCGGGAAGAGATTTGAGGAATGCCTTCTGAGTCTCGATATCAGCTCTTGAGCAGATCGTGCCCTGAAGGATATAGATGATGTCCACATTGCGCTCCGAGGGGAGGCTGAAGACTGAATTATACTGGTATTCGAACTTCTTGTCGGCATACTTGCTGTCAGGCTTGCCGATGTAGTGACCGGGGAAGATGAAGAGGTTGGCATCCAGGATCTTGGCGGCGAGTTCCGCGCCTTTACAGGCCTGATTTGAGAAATAGTTGTCAAGATCGTCAACGAGAAAACCAATATTAAGCCGTCTCTTCATCTGCATGCACCTCACAAGATTTCTTTATATATAATAACACACGCGTAATCATATTTTGACGAGAGGGGCGCATGATGATATTATTCTTTGCGGACTATATTTTAATTATAGGGTTGGAGGATACGAGATGCCGGTAATCGATTTATTGAGACGCAATGCCGCAGAGCACGGCGATGAAGTAGCTCTCATCGAGCTTAACCCCACTATGGAAGATACAAGGAAGATCTCCTTCAAGGAGTATGACCTTGTACAACAGACTTCTGCAAGGCCGTACCGCAGACAGATCACCTGGCAGATATTCGATGAGAAGTCCAACCGCGTGGCAAACATGCTCCTCGACAGAGGCATCACGAAGGGCGACAGGGTTGCCATCCTGATGTTCAACTGCCTCGAGTGGCTCCCGATCTATTTCGGTATTCTCAAGACAGGCGCCATTGCAGTTCCTTTCAACTTCCGTTATACGGCAAACGAGATCTCTTACTGCGCAGACCTGGCTGATGTATCAGTACTTATTTTCGGCGAGGAGTTCGTAGACAGGCTTACCATCAACGCAGACGATCTTGCCAAGAACAGACTGCTCATCTATGTAGGCGAGGGACAGGCTCCCGAGTTCGCAGAGAGCTACTGGCACATGGTTGCGGATTATTCGAGCCAGGATCCGATGATCCCTCTTACGAACGAAGATCTTGCAGCCATCTATTTCTCTTCCGGTACGACAGGCTTCCCGAAGGCGATCCTTCATCCGCACCTTTCTCTCTACCAGGCAGCAGAGATGGAAGCCGTACATCACGAGACAACAAAGGACGACTGCTTCCTGTGCATTCCTCCTCTGTATCATACAGGCGCGAAATTCCACTGGATGGGATCTCTCTGGACATGCAGCAAGGCAGTCCTTCTCAAGGGCACAAAACCTGAGATGATCCTCAATGCAGTTTCCCAGGAGCACTGCTCCATCGTTTGGCTCTTGGTACCGTGGGCACAGGATATCCTCGATGCTCTGGACAGAGGCGACATCAAGCTCGATGATTACCAGCTCGATCAGTGGAGACTCATGCACATCGGCGCACAGCCCGTACCTCCGTCGCTGATCCGTCACTGGAAGGAATATTTTCCCAAGCATCAGTACGATACAAACTACGGTCTTTCCGAGTCCACCGGCCCCGGCTGCGTACACTTAGGTCTCGAGAACACACACAAGGTCGGCGCCATCGGCGTTCCCGGTTACCGCTGGGAGTGCAAGATCGTCGATGACAACGGCGAGATTGTAAAGAAGGGCGAAGTCGGCGAGCTCTGCGTTAAAGGCCCCGGCGTCATGCTCGAATACTACAAGAACCCGAAGGCTACTGCCGAGACTATCAGAGACGGCTGGCTCTTCACAGGCGATATGGCTATGCAGGACGAGGACGGATTCTACTTCCTCGTAGACCGTAAGAAGGATCTCATCGTATCTGGCGGTGAGAACATCTATCCCGTCGAGATCGAGAACTTCCTGCAGGAGTATCCGAAGGTAAAGGACGTTGCCGTCATCGGATTTCCCGACAAGCGCTTAGGTGAGATTACCGGCGCTATCGTAGAGGTACAGCCCGGCAGCGACTGCACGGTCGAGGAACTCGAGAAGTTCTGCAACCAGCTTCCCAGATACAAGCGTCCGAAGAAGATCATCCTAGCGGATGTTCCGAGAAACGCTACGGGTAAGATTGAGAAGCCGGCTCTCCGTAAGAAGTACGGTGCCGAGAGACTCGTCGAGCAGGAGAACCGCTCATAAATAAGTATTCAACCTGTCCCTGATGAATATCGTCCGGGGCAGGTTTTATAATTCAAAAACGAAGGGTGTAAACAAGTATGGTTTTGAAAATCGTTTTTCTGGTCATCTTCTTTGCGGTCATGATCGGAATCGGTGTAATGACACGTAAGAAGGCCAACAGCGTCGAGGGGTTCGTTCTTGGCGGCCGTAAGGCAGGTCCGTGGCTCACGGCTTTCGGTTACGGCACATCGTATTTCTCTGCGGTCGTATTCATCGGTTATGCAGGACAGTTCGGTTATAAGTACGGTGTCTCATCCACATGGGTAGGTATCGGCAACGCGGTTATCGGTTCGCTCCTTGCGTGGATCGTTCTGGGCCGCCGCACAAGAGTCATGACAAAGCATCTCGACTCGAAGACGATGCCGGACTTCTTCGGCAAGAGATTCGACAGCCAGGCTCTCAGAGTCACAGCTGCGCTTATCTCATTCATCTTCCTTATCCCTTATACATCTTCTGTCTATAATGGTCTGTCCAGACTGTTCAACATGGCATTCAACATCGACTATAAGATCTGCATCATCGTAATGGCTGCACTCACATGCGTCTATGTCATCCTCGGCGGATACATGGCAACCGTGGTAAACGATTTCGTGCAGGGCATCATCATGCTCTTCGGTATCGTCGCAGTCATCGTTACCGTTCTTAACAATAACGGCGGCTTCATGCAAGCCCTCACGACGCTCTCACAGCAGGAGTCCGATCTTGAGGTGTCCGCAGGAATGCAGGGCGCGTTCGTATCGTTCTTCGGTCCCGATCCGCTGAACCTCCTGGGCGTTGTCATCCTGACATCTCTCGGTACATGGGGACTTCCGCAGATGGTCGGTAAGTTCTATGCCATCAAGGACGAGAAGTCCATCAAGGCAGGTACGGTCATCTCCACGGCATTTGCTGCTGTCGTAGCAGGCGGATGCTACTTCCTCGGAGGTTTCGCAAGACTTTATGAAGGCAACCCCGCCATCTACAAGGAAGACGGAGGCGTTATGTACGACGCGATCGTTCCCACGATGCTCTCAGGCCTTCCTGATGTCCTTATCGGCATAGTCATCGTGCTCGTTCTCTCAGCTTCGATGTCCACGCTCTCATCACTCGTACTCACATCAAGCTCGACGGTCACGCTCGACCTCATCGCTCTTATCGGCAACAAGAAGAACGAGGACAAGAAGAAGGTCGACAAGAGAAATCTCATTACAATGAGACTTTTACTCGTATTCTTCATCGTAGTATCCGTCGCACTCTCACTTAACCCGCCGACGTTCATCGCTCAGCTCATGGGTTACTCATGGGGCGCTCTCGCAGGTTCATTCCTCGCACCGTTCCTCTGGGGTCTGTATTGGAAGAAGACAACGAAACTCTCCGTATGGGCATGCTTCATCGCAGGTGTCGGTCTTACGGTATCCAACATGGTCTTCCAGTATGTCTCATCCCCGATCAACATGGGTGCGATCACGATGCTCGCAGGTCTTGTCATCGTTCCGCTCGTAAGCCTTATCACACCCAAGCTCGGTGCGGACAAGGTAGAGGAGATCTTCGAATGCTACAACGAGAAGGTAACTATCGAGAAGAGATACAGCCTCGAGGAGAACGAAGGAGAGGCATAAGCTCTCACGAAATGTATCAACACGCAGCGCCGTCCGTATCCCGGGCGGCGTTTTTATTTGCCTGTTGACAGAAGGGCGGGGAAGGTATAACATATGAACAAATAAACATATGAGCAACTATTCATATGAAGAAAGGAGCACGAAAATGGCACACGACCACAGCGACGTTCTCAAGCACGTAAAGAAGGGCCTTCCCAAGGATGAACTGCTTCAGGACTTAGGTGACCTGTTCAAGATCTTCGGCGATACAACGAGGATAAAGATAATGTATGCGCTTTATGAAGACGAGATGTGCGTCTGCGCTATCTCCGAGCTTCTCGGCATGACCCAGTCTGCGATCTCTCACCAGCTCAAGACTCTGAAGGATGCAAAACTTGTTGCGAGCAGAAGAGAAGGTAAGACGATCTATTACAGCCTGGCTGATGACCACGTCAAATCGATAATCGAGCTCGGATATGAACACATTACAGAGTAAGGAGAACCCCTATGAAAAAGACATTTGAGTTAGAAGACCTCGACTGCGCAAACTGCGCGATGAAGATGCAGGAAGCCGTTAAGAAGCTCCCCGGAGTAATCGACTGTGAAGTCAACTTCATGACACAGAAGATGAAGCTCGAAGCAGAAGACGATGTTTTTGATGGCGTTCTTAAGGCTGCAGTCAAAGAGATCGCAAAGGTAGAACCTGACTGCACTGTAGTACTTTGATATGAAGACAAAGCTCACCCGTAAACAGAAAAAACTATTGAAGAGGATCGTTATAGCAGCGGTCCTTTTCGCGGCGATGATGATCGCGGATCATGTTATTGAGATCCCGTGGTTCATCTCACTTCCCATGTTTGCAGTGCCATACCTGATCTGCGGATATGACGTGCTCCTCGCGGCATTCAAGAATATCGCGCACGGTCAGGTCTTCGACGAGCGCTTCCTGATGATGGTGGCGACGCTCGGCGCTTTCGGTGCGGGCGAGTACCCGGAGGCGGCAGCCGTAATGCTATTCTATCAGACGGGCGAGCTGTTCCAGGGAATAGCGGTCGGAAGAACGCGCAAGTCTATCGCAAGCCTGATGGACATCAGGCCTGACTATGCGGTCGTTATAAGGGACGGAAAAGAAGAAAAGGTATCGCCCGATGAGGTCGCTCTGGGCGAGACGATACTTGTTAAGCCGGGCGAGAAGATCCCTCTGGACGGCGTTGTCCTCGAGGGCACAAGCTCGGTCAACACTGCGGCTCTGACGGGCGAATCGGCACCTGTGGATGTATCCGTAAGCGAGACAGTCATATCGGGCACGCTGAATCTCACGGGCGTAATCAAGGTAAGGACAACGAGTACATTCGGCGAGAGCACCGTCTCGAAGATCCTTGAACTTGTTGAGAACTCGTCTTCGAAGAAGGCAAGGGTAGAGAATTTCATTACCAAGTTCGCAAGATGGTACACGCCCTGTGTCGTTGTCGCAGCCGTGCTTTTGGCAGTGGTTCCTCCGGTCGTCCTCGGCATCGGAAGCTGGGACGTCTGGAAGGAATGGCTTACAAGAGCCTGCGTGTTCCTTGTCGTATCTTGCCCCTGCGCACTTGTGGTATCTGTTCCGCTGTCGTTCTTCGGCGGTATCGGCGGCGCGTCCAGGGACGGTATCCTCATAAAGGGTGCCAACTACATGGAGCAGATGGCCAAGGTAGATACGGTCGTTTTCGATAAGACGGGAACGCTTACAAGAGGCGTGTTCAAGATCGACGACATCCATCCCAACCTCATCGAGAAGGACGAGCTGCTGGATATCGCGGCAGCGGCAGAGAGCATGTCCTCGCATCCCGTCGCACAGTCTATTGTCCGTGCTCATGAAGACCATATCGACAAGAGCAGGATAGGCAAGGTCGAAGAGATAGCAGGCAAGGGCGTAAGGGCAGATGTGGACGGTATCGGATACTATGTCGGCAACGGCGCTCTGATGGAAATGTGCAGGGCAGACTGGCATGACTGCCACCTTACGGGCAACATAATCCACATCGCAAGACAGACTGATACAGGCGTCGACTATCTCGGCCACATCATAATCAACGATGAGATCAAGGAAGATTCCGAAGCGGCAATGTCTGACCTCAAGAAGCTCGGCGTTAAGCGTCTCGTAATGCTGACGGGCGACAAGAAGAACGTCGCAGAGAGCGTCGCGGGCAAGCTCGGCCTGACGGATGTGTTCGCAGAACTCCTTCCTGCGGATAAGGTCTCGAAGGTTGAAGGACTCATGGATGGAGCCGGAAAGCTTGCTTTCGTAGGCGACGGTATTAACGATGCTCCCGTTCTCATGAGGGCTGACGTCGGCATAGCGATGGGCGCAATGGGCTCTGATGCCGCCATAGAATCTGCGGATATCGTTCTTATGGATGATAAGCCGTCGAAGATCGCGGACGCCATTCGCATCTCGAGAAAAACGATGCGCATAGTAAAGGAGAACGTTGTTTTCGCGCTGGGCGTAAAGGCTCTTATCCTTGTGCTCGGAGCTCTCGGAATCGCGAACATGTGGTTTGCCGTTTTCGGTGACGTAGGGGTGCTGATCATAGCTATCCTGAACGCCGTCAGGACCATGCGTATCAAAAAATAATGTAACAAGCCTGAAACCTAAGGATTACCTCATAAATGTTACAATTATCGTAGCCTATTATGGCATAATACTTGTAAATTAATGGGGGACACTATGGATTTTACGTATTCTAACGACGGTTTTCTGCCATATGATTCCTTTGACTATATCTACAGTGAGCGTGAACTTCCGGAGTTCGGCAAGGTAGCATCACCTTATATGAAGCCTCTTTCGACATGGAGGTTCTTCCTTGCGAGAGGCATAACGGAGATCCCGTTCGGAGTCGAGAAGAAATCATTTGATGACAGCGACTGGGCACTGATCAACACACCTTCGACCTGGCAGACGGAAGGTTACGGCCTGCCGCAGAATCTCATCTATGACTATCCCCAGCGTCTCAAGGACGAGGATGACAAGAGAGAACTCACGATAGGTGACAGATACATCCTGCAGTCCAACACCGCTGATGACGATGAGGTCGGTATCTACAGGAGCACGGTCATCTTCACCAAAGATGATCTCGAGCGCGCGATATACTTAGAGACTTCGGGTATCTGCGGAAGTTTCAAGATCTATGTCAATGACAGGCTCGCAGCTGATTCACACGCCATCTACACTCGCAAGAAGCTCCTCATCTCGGAGTTCGTTACAGAAGGCATCAATCTTATCGTCATAGTCGTCAACCGTTATGACAGAGACGATTCCGGCCACGTCATCCTCGATTCGATGAACTACGGTTTCTCCGGAATCTTCAGGCCTATCATGATCGTCATGGATTCTCTCCTTGAGCTGTCCAACGTTCACATCAAGCTTGAATACGTGCCTGAGGCTTATATCAATGAAGTAGCAAAACTTGGCGGACTTGCCGAGGCAGGCAAGGTCGCAAGAGTTCCTCACGGCAACTTTATGATCAGGGTGGACTTCCAGCTCAAGAACCACACCAACTTCATGATCCCTTACTCGGTAAGGATCTCCGTGCTCGAGGCACGTGCCGAATACGATCCGTATAAGCTTCCTTTCGTTGCCATCAAGGACCAGGGCAAGCCTGTCGTAGGCGTTGTCGATGCGATGAAGGAGACCAGGGCACAGACTGATTTCGTTGCGCTTGACGTCGCACAGTGGTCTGACTGCACGCCTGTTCAGTACGACATGGTCTTCGAGGTTATGAACGCCGAGAACAAGGTCGTATGCGCAAAGAAGAAGAGATTCGGCTTCAGGACTACTGAGGTCGTTCACGATAAGCTCAACATCAACGACAGACGCGTAACGCTCCAGCTTACGCATTACTATGAATTCGATCCGGTAGACGGTATCGCTGTCCCTCAGGACAGGATCAGACAGGACATCATCATGATGAAGCGTGTCGGAATCAACGGCGTCATCGCTGACGGTTTCCCGCTTTCCGATGATTTCCTCAACCTCTGCGACCAGTACGGTATGTATGTCGTTGCAACATCTTACCCCGGCATCATGCGCGACTATGTCGAAAGTACAATGAACCATCCTTCCGTAGTCATGTGGGGTATCCAGAACTATAACTTCGATCCTGACCGTGCTTCCGGCGCGAAACACGGCTGCATGCTCATAGACGACACAAGGCCGTGGTACTGCGAGGCGGAAGGTCATCTCGTGGCAAGGAGCCGCAACTCCAAGACCATCGAGGCCGCATCCGACATGAAGCCGCTTCCGGGTGAAGCAGGCGCCATCTATGGTCCCTGGGTCGATCTGTGCCTTGACAGGAACAACATCTTCAAGAAGAACAAGACCGGGAAGAGCCTTTTCGAGACGATCCCGGGCCGTACCAAGTTTACGGATGACGATACGAATTACAAGTGGATCCACCACGCTGACCTTGTAGGAGGAAAGCAGAAGGAGAACTCCTGTATCGGTCAGGGAATCGTCGACAGCGACAGAAACCCGCACCCCGTATACCTTGATATCAAGAAGCAGTGCCAGAGCATCAGCATCTTCGCCAATGCAGGCGATCCGACAAATCTCACTATGCGTAACACAAACCCGTTCGCATATACGGAAGAACTCGACATCGAGTGGAAGATCCTCATGGGCGGTCAGACGATCGTATCAGGCAGAGGTTCCATAGGTGAGATCGAACCGTTCGGTTCCAGAACACTCAGATTCCCGTTCGAGCCTGAGATGTTCCTTACTCCCGGATGGGCCGGCGATAAGCCGGAGTTCGTCGAGATGTATGCCAAGGGCCTGTCACACGAGCTCGTATTCGACATCACGCTCAAGCTCCACAAGGGCACTTACTATGCACGCGCAGGCTACGAGGTCGCATTCTTCCAGGAGATCCTCGCTGAAGAGATAGCAACTCCCGCAGGTTCTTCGCCCAAGATGAACAAGGGCTTAGGCCAGGGCGCGTCCGTTACCGCTCCGCAGCTCGGTGCAGGTTCGGGCTTGTCCGTACCTGACGAGAATCTTGCTTTGAAGACAGCGGGTTCCGATGAGCAGACTGAGCTCATGGAAGAACTCCCCGAAGGCGAGATCATCGGTGCGAATATAGTTAACGAAGAGGGCCTTGTTGAAGAGCCCATCATCAATGCAATGCCCGAATCCGTTGAAGCGATCACGGAGGAGATCATCACGGAGGTCATCAACAGGGCTTCCATCTCCACGGGATCCGAAGGAATCTGCCTCGGCAACAACGACAGGAAGATCGGATTCTCCAGGGAACAGGGCGGATGCTCGAGACTTGAGATCGACGGCTTCAACTTCATCAAGGGTTCGTTCCAGCCGAGCTTCTACAGATGTCCTTCCAACATCGACAGAATGGACAAGAGCTTCATCCTCGCGAAAACGATCTTCTCGCCCGAGACGGACTACGAGCATATCCAGGAGACACTCCAGTACAAGAGCTGCAACTATGGGCTAAAGGACGGAGTCTTCAGCATGGTATCGAGCTACAAGTCATTTGCCATGAAGGGCGACGTCATCATGTACTATGAGATCCCTTCAGCTGATACGCTCAGGGTCACACTGCACTTCACGCCCAAGTACGATATGGTCAGGTACGGAATCAGATTCAGGATCGTAAAGGGAGATGTCCTTTGTTCCTGGTACGGAAGAGGCCCTGGTGAGTCTTACGTCGACCGTAAGAATGCCGCAAGACTCGGCGTATTCGCCGCAGGTGCGGACAAGATCTACCATCCGTATGCAAGACCTGCCGAGAATAGTTCTCATACAGATACGCAGGTCGTTAAGATCACGAATGCGATCGGCGACGGAATCACGATAAGAAGACTCGGCCCCAACCCGAGATTCGACTTTACGGTACTGCCTTATACTCCTGAGCAGATGAATGAGTATCTGCACGAAGAGCAGCTCATGAATAACGACTTCTGCGAGTTTATGTGCGACTTCTGTTCAAAGGAGATCGAGAGGACGAGGGACAACAGGTCAGCTCAGCCCGTAAAGAAGGGCGTCACCTACAAGGAGACGTTCGAGTTCAAGCTTGAATCACATGCCTGATATCATTCTTCGGGTCTGTAGATAGTAGCTCTGCCGTCTCCGGAGATACCGTTGATATAATCGCTTACACTGCCGGGCTTAGTCCCGGCATATCCTTCTTCATACATATACATGCGCGAGTCGATCATATCGATATTGTGAAGGACCATGGCTTCGGGGATGGCGGGAAGAGTGATCGCGCCCCATTCCAGCGTGCCGTGGTGAGATGCAATGAGATGCTTGAGGAGACGGACGTCTTCTCTGTCATATGTCTCTTTGCCTGCAGCCGCATCGGCTTCTGCGACAGCCTTGTCTATCATCTCGATCCCGATGAGGGCATGGCCGAAAAGCCTTCCGTCAGGCGTATAGTTAGCGGAACCGAGATCGGATGTGCTGAGTTCTCTTATCTTACCGATATCATGCAGACAAGTGCCGCAGATGAGAAGTTCACGGTTAAGGGTGGTATAGACATTGCAGATGCTGTCTGCCGCCTTGACCATCCTGTATGTGTGGTAGAGGAGACCGCCCATGAGGTTGTGGTGCATGGTCTTTGCGGCGGAAGAAGAACAGAATGCCTTTGAGTTCTTCTCGATTATCTTAACGGTGAGTGCAGTAAGGCTGTAATCGTCTTCCGGAATATAGAACGTCTCTTTGTCATAAGTTCTTCCCGAAGAATCGAGGACTATGCCCATCATCTCCATCAGCATCTTCTTCCTGGGAACGGGCGGCATCTTGATAAGAGAAGCCTTGTCAGAATCGCTTAAGGAAGCTGCCGAGATGGAATCAACGGTGTAATTCTTCTGGTTCTGGTATTCGGTGCACTTGAGCCTGACATCTACGGCCGTCTCTTCTGCGATGCCCTGGAGCTGGAGGGACTCTTTTGTGTTGCTGTTGAACAGATTTGCATCCTGCTGCGTCTTGCCGTCGCTTAATGTGAGGCGGCAGTACGGGTCACCCTTCTTGGTGGTGCGCTCCTCGATCCTGATGACGAGAAGAGTCATATCATAAGTGTTGCCGATATCGGTATCTTCAAATTTGACGTTATACATATTAATCTCCCATATACTTTTGATGTAATCCTATCACAACATCTGTCCCATTTACGAGACAATTTTGTAGTGTTTGTTATGACCGCCTGCCTGATTGATAGACTATAATTTTCAAAACGGAGGGACAGTATAATGCGCTACAGTGCTGTTTTATTTGATCTTGACGGCACACTGCTCGATACGATTGACGATCTTGCGGCAGCGCTGAATGCTGCGCGCCGGATGAACGGCCTTCCTCCGCAGGATCTTGCTCTTGTTAAGAGTTTTATCGGCAACGGAAAGAAGAAGCTCATCGCAAGATCTTTGAGCGATGATCCGGGTACATATGATGAGGCTTTTGCCGAGAAACTGATGTCTGACAACATTCAGTACTACAACAGCCACTGCATGGTGCAGACAAAGCCTTACGACGGTATCGTGGATCTTATAATGCGTCTTAAGTCTGACGGACTTAAGATCTGTTGTATCACCAATAAGGACGATGAACCGGCAAAAGGATTGATAAACCATTTCTTTCCTGATATGTTCGACTACGTAGCGGGATCTATGCCGGGAGTAGCGGTCAAACCTGATACCGAACCCGTAGACCGATGTCTTAACAAACTCGGTATCACACCCGACAGATGTGTGTATATCGGTGATTCCGATGTCGATATCAAGACGGCAGAGAACGCGGGAATGGATTCTGTCAGTGTCTGTTGGGGTTATAAGACCCGCGAATTCCTTGAGCAGGCAGGCGCCATGCGCATTTGCTCAAGACCATTAGACCTAAGGAGATACATAATATGAGCGATATAAATGAAAAGAAAAACGGCAACCTCAAGAAGATTGCGATAGGCGGCATCTTTGCTGCATTTGTGTTTATCGGAACGGAGCTTCACATCCCGACTGCGATCGGATTCATCAATCTCGGTGATGCGGTAATCTTACTTGCCGCATATCTGATAGGGCCTGCAGCCATTTTGCCTGCTGCCATCGGTTCGGCATTGGGCGACCTTCTTGCAGGATATCCGATGTACATAATCCCGACTTTTGTTATCAAAGGGCTCATGGCTCTTGCTGCTGCCCTGGTATTTGGCAAGCATGCTGGCAAGAAGACGCCTTTCATCAAGAGACTGACTGCGGGACTTGCTGCTGAAGCCATCATGATCGCAGGTTACTTCGTGTTTGAAGTATTCCTTTACGATGTGGTCGCCGCATCGGGTTCGATCTTCTTCAACCTGGTACAGGCTGCCGCTGCCCTGATAGTCGCGATACCTCTTACATACGTGCTCAAGATAAAGCTGTAAAATTGCTTTTTATCAGATTATTAGTATCATTAAAGCGAAAATAATCTGATATGAGGTGGCTTCATGAGTGTCAGTTTGAAGGTAGGCAAGAAGGATCTGCCGAGACTAATAATTGCTTTGTTATTCTGTGCGGCAGGAATAATCCTTTCCGTACTTCAGGGTTTCTATGATTCTATTTTCTGGTATGCGGGATTGTTCCTTCTGACGGTTCCCACCGTTACGGTCAATTCTTCGGATTCCAAGCTGGTCAGAGTTATCCCCGAGATCATATATCCGCTGTTCACGTCTTACTTTACGGTATTCTTCATGCAGATGATCAATCTTGCAAACCACAAGAATATCGACGGTGAGAGATGGCTGTATCACATCATGTACCACTATGAATTCACCAGGATGTTCAGGGAGATACCCATTATCATCTTCGTATACTTCCTGCTCCGCATGTTCATGGTACCCAGAAGGTTTGCGGCTTGTTTCGCACCGTTGCCGTTCCTGATACTCGGTCTTGCCGATTACTATGTATTCGAGTTCCGCGGACATGAGATCCTTTTCAGCGATTTCATGAGCGCACAGACTGCAGCAAATGTCGCTGGCAACTATAACTTCGATCTTTTATACCCTGTTGTATTCCTTGCAATGCCTTATGCGCTCTTCATGATGGTCTGCCTGAGGCTTAAGGGTGATAAGCCGGCTACTCCGGCATGGCTCAGGGTTATAATCTTCGGTGTCGTAACTGCTGCCGCACTCGCGGGATTTGTTCTGTCGCTGCTCGACTGGGCTGTCGAGAACAGACCTCAGGACTGGGCAGACAAGGGTTCGAGGTTCAACGGTTTCCTCTTGAACTTCTCTTTGTCCGTTAAGACATTGTTCGTTGAACCGCCGGAAGGCTATTCGACGGCTGCTCTTGATGAACTCATTGCAACAGAGGGTATCGATATCAGCTATAAGGGTAATGCCGACGAGGCATCGAACGTCATCGTCATCATGAACGAATCGTTCATGGACCCCAGGAGCTACCTATATACATACAACTTCTTCCAGGATCCCACGCCATATTTCAATTCGCTCTCAAGTGATCCGAATGCGGTAATGGGTCTTGCGGCATCATCAGTATACGGCGGCAACACGCCTAACTCCGAGTTCGAGTTCCTTACGGGAATCACGATCGGATACATGCCGAACGGTGCCGTTCCTTACATGCAGTATGTTAAAGATCCACAGTATTCGCTTGCCTGGGCAATGAAGGAGATGGGTTACTATACGATCGCAATGCATCCTTATTATTCAAGCGGCTGGAACAGGACCAACGTCTATCCGAACTTCGGTTTCGACAAGATGATGTTCATGGATGACTTCACATATGAGCAGTCCGATCTCCAGAGAGACGAATACATGACCGATGCACAGGCATACGCAAATCTCATCGAACAGATCGAGCAGGCACCTGAAGACCAGAAGGTATTTGCGTTCCTCATTACTGTTCAGAACCACGCAGGATATACGGAGAACCTGACTAACTTCGTTCCGACGGAATATTTCGCACCCGGTACGGCAAACGGCAACGAGCTTGCGCTGAACGTATACCTTACATGCCTTAAGCAGAGTGACGATGCACTCAAGGATCTCCTTGAATACCTGTCCGAGCAGGACGAGAAATATACCGTCATGATGTTCGGCGACCACCAGCCGCAGTTCATGTCCGTGTTCCCGAATAATTTCGCGCCCGGCGTATATACGAGCTGGACGATACCGTACATGATCTGGACCAACTACGATATGGATCCCGAGATCAAGGCGCAGTATGAGAACGATACCGTAGGCATCACGAGCATCAACTATCTTGCCATCGATACTCTGAAGGCTGCGGGCATCGAACTTCCCGGATACTTCCAGCTTCTTGAGAAGATGAGGGAAGAACTGCCCTGCATCAATTCCGCAGGTTACTATTCGAACAGCTTAGGAAGCTTCGGAGTGTACGGCGATCCTACTGATGCGGAAACACAGAAGGTGCTGGATCTGTTCCAATACATCCAGTACAACCTGATGTTCGATAAAGACTCCGGCGAATTCAAGAATTCACTTATGACTGTAGTGGGGAACTGATATGGCTAATTATGACGTAATCATCATCGGGGCAGGCCCCGGAGGAATATTCTCGGCTTATGAGCTTACAAAGAAAGCGCCCGGTCTCAAGGTTGCCGTTTTCGAAGCGGGACAGCCGCTCGAGAAACGCAAGTGCCCCATTGACGGCAAGAAGGTAAAGTCGTGCATCAAGTGTGAGACATGCGCGATCATGAGAGGCTTTGGCGGCGCCGGAGCATTCTCTGACGGCAAGTACAACATCACCAATGATTTCGGCGGCACTCTTTATGAGCACATCGGCAAGGAGAAGGCCCTCGAGATAATGCACTACGTCGACGAGATCAATCTTGCCAACGGCGGTGAGGGCACCAAGCTCTATTCGACAAACGGTACTGCATTCAAGAAGATCTGCCTGGAGAACAAGCTCCATCTGCTCGATGCTTCGGTAAGACATCTCGGTACCGACAAGAACTACGAAGTATTGGGCAACATCTTTGCCTATCTGAAGGATAAGGTCGATTTCTTCTTCAACACGCCGGTAGGTGACATGAAGGTCAACGAAGACGGCACATATACTATCGAGGCAGGGGACAAGGAATACTCCGCTCCCAAGTGCATCGTATCCGTCGGAAGATCGGGAAGCGGCTGGATCCAGAAGGTCTGCGGAGAACTGGGCATCGAGACGTTCTCCAACCGCGTCGACATCGGCGTCAGGGTAGAGCTTCCCGCGGTAGTCTTCTCGCACCTTACATCCGAACTCTATGAGAGTAAGATCGTGTACAGGACAGAGAAGTTCGAGGACCGTGTGCGTACGTTCTGCATGAACCCTTACGGTTATGTCGTAAACGAGAACACCAACGGCATCGTTACCGTTAACGGCCACAGTTTCGATTCACCGGAACTGCAGTCCGAGAACACCAACTTCGCACTTCTCGTCGCGAAACACTTCTCTGAACCCTTCAAGGATTCCAACGGCTACGGCGAGTCCATCGCGAGGCTGTCCAACATGCTCGGCGGCGGCGTTATCGTACAGCGTTTCGGAGACCTTATGAGAGGAAGAAGATCCAACGAATCGAGGATCATGGAATCTACCGTCAGACCTACTCTCCAGGCAACCCCGGGCGATCTGTCCCTCGTGCTTCCGAAGAGAATACTGGACGGCATCATCGAGATGATCTATGCACTCGATAAGATCGCTCCCGGTACGGCCAATGACGATACTCTTCTTTACGGCGTTGAAGTAAAGTTCTACAACATGGAAGTTGCAATTGACGATAATCTCGAGACGAAGTATCCGGGACTCTATGTGATAGGTGACGGTTCAGGCGTTACGCACTCTCTGTCTCATGCTTCTGCTTCGGGTGTTTACGTCGCACGAAAGATAGCAGGAGTACAAGAATAAGGCCTGCCACCGTAACTGCAGTTACCGCAAGTCCGCCTTCCGAACCGAAGGTGCCGCCTGTGATTATATCCATTGATGACTTACCGTAGACAGTTCTCAGTATTGAGGATGCCGTTTCGGTGCCTGATACCTGCAGTCCGATGATGTTGCCCTGAGTAAGATTCCACATCGTGTGGATGGCGCTCGTCATCCAGATGTTACCTGTCTTAAGATATATCAGTGCAAACAACAGCGCGATAAGGAACAGGTTGACAGCCGCGAGCGGAGTGAATCCTATATTAGCGGAATGGAAAGCAGAGAAGAGGAAAGAAGACAGTATCACTGCTATGGCCGTGTTGGTCTTGTCTTTGAGCCTCGGGATCATGAAACCTCTGAACATTATCTCTTCAGTCATTCCCTGAGGCAGCCACATAAGAAGGTTGACGATGAAAGTGACCGTTATGCCTGAGTCCATGCCGAAGGTGATACTGCTTACCTGACCTGTGATGACAAGGATAAGAAGGACGGATCCCATCATGAGAAGTCCCAGTATGAGACCGATCATATAAGATCTTACGGCATAGCCGCGCTTCTCGAGCGGGAGTCCCATCTTGCCAAAACATGATGTAAGCGGTCTTATCTTCTCGCGGTTATAGATGCGCAGGAGATAAGTGAGGATCATGAGGATATATCCCGGGAACATGAGCGCGAGGAATAAAGGATCGCTCAGGAATATGCCGAAGACTTCGAAGGTCGTGGCGATGATGTCTTCTACAGACGCGACATTTTGCAGGTCCATTATGTACTGCGTGTATTCCGGACGGCTCATGAAACTTACGACCGTAGGTATAACCGCGACCATCTGGAATACTGACAATACCGCAAGAGGGTAGAATATCTGATCTGCGAAGAAAGCAATGTAAGAAGTAACTCGGTCTGCCCGCTCCATGAACGATAACTTGTGCGCTCCGCTGCCTGTGTGAACTTCGCTCTTCTTTACGGATTCTACTGATACGGTGAATCGCTCTTTATGCAGAAGAGCAGCGGATACCGCTCCTATTCCTGCAGAAAGAGCACCTGATGACAGTACGCAAGATATAAGCGCAGGTATGTTTGTCTCGTTTGCAAGCGCGGTTCCTATGCCGTAGAAGTGTCCGTAGATCGGGAAATAGAAGAAGATCTCCGATACCTCACGGTAATTCTGTATGCACGTGACGCAGACTGCGACGAGCAGAAGGAAAATCGGCAGGAATGCAGTCTGTGCCGATATTACGTTGTCGTTGATGACGGATGTCAGGATTACGATTGCTGATATCAGCAGCGCAAGGCTTATGACATAGATGAGGACCGCGATTATTCCCGGCGTTATGAAATGCCAGTTAGTCTGCGTCATAAGAACTATGATAAGTGCGGGTATGAGGGCTTTTATGGCAACTCCCGTGATGTTTCCGATAATGATCGAAGACCTCGGAAGAGGTGACATGATTATTTCCGTGAATGTGCCGTTCTCTTTTTGTCCAGCGATGACATTTGTTCCCGAACTCATGGCAGCGAAGAGGATGACAATGAAAATGATGAGCGGCACGATGGTCTTGCCGATCGCAAAGAGGGCTGCTGCAAGACCGTAAGTGGCATTGGGATCAGGTATAGGATCATCTGATATCGCGAAATCTTTTGCCTCTGCTGCGGTCACATTGTGTTTGTTTCTTAAGTAGTTCTGATAGTCCTCAAGATATTCGTTGATGAATTGCGATTTCATGTTGCCGTATTCAAGCGAATCAGGCCTGTAATAAGTAAGCAACTCGATCGAACTTATCTCGCCGCTTGCAAATCTCTCGTCGATCTTCTCGTCAAAGTCTTCGGGAAAGACGATCGTAAGATAGGCATCTTCTTTCTTCATCCAGTCCTGATAGGTGACAAAATCATACGCGGCATCGTTTTCTTTGTAGATGAATTCCGAATAACCGTAATTATCATATGTATATTCATAATGAAGGATGTTATAGAAGTTCTTGCCGAGATCCGCAAGTGAGCCGTAAGTGTCTCTCTTTTTTTCTCTGTCATCTTCGGTCGATTCATTGTATTCGACAAAACTGTCGGGGGCATTTACGACTATTATGTTGAATACTTCATCGCTCCAGAGATGATAGGGGAAATACCACAATCCGTATGCGGCCAGTGCACAAAGAAGTACGAATATGAAAACCAGGCATGATATAAAAGCTCCGCCGGAAGCCTTTGCTCCGGAGCCTTTGGAAAAGTTAAAGAAACTTTTTACTATCGCCTTAGTTCCGCGTCTCATTATTCCTTATGGTTCTCCACATAGAGCTTGAAGAATGCTTCTTCGAAAGATGCAGTCTCTGTCATCTTTATGAGTTCATCAGTAGTTCCTTCGGCAACGATCTTTCCGTCCACGAGCACGCCTATCTTATCGCACAGTTCCTGCGCAACGGAGAAGATGTGCGTCGACAGTATTATCGAGTGTCCTTTCGAACGCAGATGCTTTAAGTAGTCCGTTACCTGTTTCGATGTGAGTATGTCCAGGCCGTTTGTAGGCTCGTCGAAGATGATGACTTTCGGATCATGTATGAGACTGATCGCAATCGATACTTTCTGCTTCATTCCGGTGGACAGTTCGTTTATCTTTCTGTCGGCAAAGGGTGTGATGCCGAATGTTCCGAACTGAAGTGCCTTCCTGTCTCTTATCTCTTCTTTCGGTATGTCATATAACTCAGCGAAGAAATCGTAGAGTTTGTTTGGCGTGGAAAGAGGATCGAGCTTGATCTCCGTCGTAAGGAATCCTATCCTTCTGTGTATCTCGAGAGCATCCTTGCGCGTATCAAGATCAGTGATGCTGATAGATCCGGATGTAGGCTCGAGGAGTGTTGCGATCATGAGCATGAGCGTTGTCTTGCCTGCACCGTTAGGACCGAGCAGACCGTAGATCTCGCCCTCATCTACTTCGAAACTAACACCTTTGATCGTCTCGCTGTCTTTGGTGTAGCTCTTATGGATATCATTTACGCTTATTACTTTCAAAACCCTGCCTCCTTATTATTCTTTTGAATATCAGTAAAGCTATAGCCGTGTTGAGAAGCAACAATACGGCAACGTGCCAGAACTTCTCCTGTGATTTGAATGTCTCGGACATAACCGCAAGAGAGTTATGAAGCGGAACGAAATACTCTATCGTCACCGGCCTTGTCTCGCGGAACATCTGTATGAAAAAATCAGCAAGGAACAGCACGAGCGGCAGCTGCAGATTTACTATCGTATCCTGCAGTCTGTCCAACGCGAAAATGATCGACAGACAAAGTGCACACATAAGAAGACATGTAACGGGAACCGCGAGTGCGATCACCAGTACCTGCATCGGAGTCAGGAACAATCCGAAGGGGAGAAGAGACATCGCACTGTTGCTCCTGTTGATCCATGATGCAAAGAACATTACGAATGTCGTGATGTATGTCGATACCGATGCGATGTGAATTATCGCGAGTGTCTTTCCTATGATGAAGTGCGATGCGGGTACGGGTGTCATGAAGAGTTTCGTGAGAAAACCTCTGCTCTTTTCCTGTGCGAACATATCCTCTGCAAGAGAATAAACACAGTAATACATCATTATCATAAGTATTCCCGGTATCACTCTTGATGCGGAGTTGTTTGCGGTTGTCCTGAAGTCCATGAATCTCGTAACGGGATTAAAACTGTCAACGCTGAAAAGGTCGCTTCCCATCTGCGAATAATCACCGCCTAAGATAGTGATGAGATCGTTCTGATAGTTATCGAGAACACCCTGTTTGAATTGTTCTGCGAGTGCCTGGCCGCCCATCGATGAAGCAGAGTATGCAACAAAGACTACCGAGTGATTATCGACATGTTCTCCGTTATAAATGCCGTCATAGTATTCGGATATCTTCTCGTCGAAATCAGTGTTCTTCTCACCGGGCCAGAATGTGCATACAACAGTTCCGTTCTTGACTACATTGTGTATGCCTTCATCCTCAATGATCTGATTGAGTCTGTTGTAACTCCAGTATTCGTAATTGAATACCTGCGCATCGATATTCTCATCGATGTATTCTTTGAATGAATCAGGTGCATTAACGATGATGATAGGACGACTGACAAACGATCCTGTTGAAAGATAATTCATCAGCAAAGGAAATATATTCAGTGCGATCGTAAGGATAACTGCAGGCAAAAGAAACAGTGTTGCTGTCTTGCGCCAGTTGGAGAATATGCGTTGCAGTTCCCAACGATAGATTGTCACGATGTATCTCATGAGACTATTTTATATTAACGGAGGTAAAATGAAAAACAGCAAAAAACGATGTCGGCATGTGTTGATAAATTGAACAAAACAAGGCGTTTATAAGCCTCTAAATCTAAATAAATTTTCAAATATATTTGTTGACACAAAATAACAAGAAATGTAGATTAGTAGTATCCAACAGGAAAATATATGGAGGTTCTAAGTATGGAAACTGAGAAGAAAGATGTAAAGGTAGAGGCAAAGGTTGCTGCACCTGCTGCACCCGCTGCTGCTCCTGCTGCAAAGAAGGCACCTGCTAAGAAGCCTGCTGCAAAGAAGGCTCCTGCAAAGAAGCCCGCTGCAAAGAAGGCTGCACCTGCTAAGAAGGCTGCTCCTGCAAAGAAGGCTGCACCTGCTAAGAAGGCTGCTGCTAAGAAGCCCGCTGCAAAGAAGGTTGCACCTGCTAAGAAGGCTGCTGCTAAGAAGCCCGCTGCAAAGAAGGCTCCTGCTAAGAAGGCTGCTAAGAAGGTTGTCGCTAAGAAGGCAGAGGTTATCTTCCAGATCGATGGCAAGGACATCACAGCTGAGAAGATCGCTAAGAAGTTCCCTAACGGCGGTAAGATCTATGTTAACGTTTCTGAGAAGAAGGCTTACGATGAAGCTGGAAACGGCAAGAACATTTTCTAATTGAGTTAACAAGCTTCTTATGAGAACTCCCGTCATCCGGCGGGAGTTTTTTATTGCGATTTTTTAAGTTTGCTGTATGCTTGTTTTATGCCGTTATTGACAGTACAAAACATATCGATGAGTTATGGTGAGCGCCGCGTGTTGGACGGCGTTAATTTTCGTGTAAACAAAGGTGACCGCATCGCGTTCATCGGTGATAACGGTGCAGGTAAATCGACACTGTTCAAGATCATAAAAGGATTGATCACACCTGACGGCGGTGAAGTGATATTCCATGGCAATACCATCGTAGGTTTTTTGTCTCAGAACATGAGCGAACAGGATCTTTCCGGTAATACTCTTAAGCCGGTCAAACTCATTGATATCGAATGCAGGATGCACGATCTCGAGAGGGAACTGTCGAAGAGCGACGGTAACGATCTTGAAGATCTGATGAATGATTATTCAAAGGTACAGGCAGAGTATGAGAGTCTCGGCGGTTATGATTACGATCACAGACTTAATGATGCATTAGGCGGACTCGGTCTGTCGGGTATAAGCGACCGTACGGATTTCACCGGACTTTCCGGTGGAGAGAAGATGAGAGTATGTCTTGCAAGACTCATCGTCGAACGTCCTGATATCTTAATGCTCGATGAGCCTACCAACCATCTCGACATGGAAGCGATCGAATGGCTTGAAGGTTTCCTTGCTTCATACGGCGGTGCGGTATTTGTCATTACACACGACAGACACTTTATCGACAGCGTTGCAAACAGAGTCATTGAATTGGACGGAGGAAGAGTTACCGAATACAAAGGAAACTATTCCGACTATAAGATCCAGAAAGAAGAATTCATAAAGACGCAGACATCCGTCATCGCAAATCTCGAGACTGAACTTGAGCATCAGCTTGAAGTAAAACAGACTTTCCTTTCGCACCGCAACATCAGCGGATATCATCAAAGAGAAAAAGTTGTAGAGAAACTATCCGATGTTCTCGAGAGGGAACGTGCAAAGCTGCCTTCGAATTTCGCGAAGATGAGTTTCGTCGCGACGCCGAGAGAGACGGAAGGCAAGTCAGATAAGATACTCCTTGAAGTAAAAGATGCGTCAAAAGAATTCGACGGCAATGTTCTTTTTGAGGATGTGTCTTTCGAGCTTAAAGCTGATGAGAAGATTTTCCTGTGCGGCCCCAACGGATGCGGTAAGACCACGCTCCTGTCGATGCTGTCAGGCAAGGCTGCAGGCACTTCCGGTACAGTGCTGATCGCTTCTTCGATCACGTGCGGATTCATGGGACAGTTCGTTCCGTTTGACGATGAGAGCGTGACCTGTTTCGATGAACTGATTTCGAGGAGTGATCTTCAGACTACCGAAGCAAGGTCGCTTCTTGCAAGGTTCGGTTTCAGAGGAGAAGATGTGTTCAAGACCATCTCGATGCTGTCGGGCGGTGAGAGGTCGAGACTGTATCTCTGCTGTCTGCTGAATGAGAATCCCGACATACTGTTCCTGGACGAGCCTACCAATCACCTCGACATCAATTCGAGAGAGATCCTGGAGGATGCGATCCGCGAATATCCCCGTGCGGTGATCTGTGTATCGCACGACAGATTCTTCATAGACAAATGCGCTGACAGAGTGCTCGGCTTCATGGGAAAAGAAGTACGGCCTTATGACAAGTATGAGTACTACAGAAAAGACATGAGCAGTGCCAAGACTGCCGTGCAGCCTGAGCAGGAAAAAACTGTTAAGAAACCAAAGCAGGTCAAGAGCAGCAAAGAGGCAGGACAGAGAAGAGCAAAGCTCCGCGATCTTGAGAAAGAGATAGCTTCTCTCGAAGAACAGCAGAAGGAACTCGAAGCGGCATTCGGCGTAAATGCAAAAGGTGACGAGTATAAGAAGTACGGTGAGATAGCAGAGAAACTCGAACTGCTGTATGACGAGTATTTTGCCTTGTCGGAAGAGGGCTGACTCCATTCGTTAAAATTTATAAAATTTTTCTAATATCCTCGCACGTATATATATTATTTTGTGCCCCGAGGTAGTATTCTATTTGTAAACGTGCAAAGAGGTACAAATATGGGCATGACGATAACGCAGAAGATTTTGGCGCAGCATGCCGGATTGCGGGAAGTCAGATCAGGAGATCTTATCGAGGCCAGCCTTGACTGGTGTCTCGGAAATGAAGTTACGACTCCGCCTGCGATCAAGATATTCAAACAGCTGGGCGCTGACAAAGTGTTCGACAAAGACAGGGTGTGTCTCGTCCAGGATCATTTCACTCCAAACAAAGACATAAAGTCAGCAGAACTATGCAAGACGATGCGATGCTTTGCGCACGAACAGGAGATATCCCATTTTTATGAGCTCGGCAGGAAAGAGATGGGCATTGAGCATGTCATCCTTCCCGATAACGGAATAGTATTCCCGGGCGATGCAGTCATAGGTGCCGATTCGCATACATGTACTTACGGTGCTTTGGGTTGCTTTGCAACGGGTGTCGGATCGACTGATCTTGCATGTGCGATGGCCAGGGGCGCAACATGGTTCAAGGTGCCTGAAGCGATAAAGGTAGTGCTGCACGGCGAGCTCGGTGAGTATGTAACAGGCAAGGATCTGATACTGCATCTCATCGGCATGATCGGCGTTAACGGTGCTCTTTATAAGTCACTCGAATTCACCGGTGACGGAGTTAAGAACATAACGATGACAAACCGCCTTACGGTCTGCAACATGGCGATCGAATGCGGTGCGAAGAACGGCATATTCCCGGTCGATGACATAACGCTTGAATATATCTCGCGTACGAATCCCGAGAGATATGCAGCGGGTGATTACAAGGTCTATACCGCTGACGATGATGCCGAATACGAGCAGACGATCGAGATCGATCTGGCTGACATTCCTCTTACCGTCGCACTTCCGCATCTGCCTTCGAACACAAAGCGTGCAGATGAATGTTCCGACATAAAGATCGACCAGGTCGTAATCGGTTCATGCACAAACGGAAGATTGGAAGACATCAAGACTGCGGCTGAGATATTCAAAGGCAGGAAGGTTGCTGACGGTGTGAGATGCATCGTTATTCCAGGTTCGCAGAAAGTATACCGCGAAGCATTGGACAGAGGATGGCTTGCGATCTTTGATGATGCGGGATGCGTCATATCGACTCCGACATGCGGTCCTTGCTTAGGCGGACACATGGGCGTTCTCGCAAAAGGCGAGAGGTGCGTGTCCACGACAAACAGGAATTTCGTGGGACGCATGGGCGATACGGAATCCGAAGTCATCCTGAGCGGCGTGCCCGTTGCGTGTGCTTCTGCTGTCGCAGGTTTTGTCGCTACTCCCGCGATGATCGGAGGTGTCAATGAAGGTTAAAGGCATAGTACATAAATACGCTGATAACGTCGATACCGATGTCATCATTCCCGCGAGATATCTTAATTCCGCAGACCCCGAGCATCTTAAGCAGCACTGCATGGAAGACATTGATGCAGAGTTTGCAGGCCGCGTATCTGAAGGCGACATCATGGTAGCAGGCAAGAACTTCGGCTGCGGATCTTCAAGAGAGCATGCTCCCGTTGCGATAAAGGCCAGCGGCATATCGCTTGTGATAGCGGAGGATTTCGCGAGGATATTTTACAGGAATGCGATAAACGTAGGCCTTCCGATACTTGAGTGTCCCGAAGCTGCGCAGGCAGTGAAGGCGGGAGACGAGCTGGAGGTCGATTTCGATACCGGCGTGATAACGGATATCACTTCCGGCGGCACATGGCAGGCAAGGCCTTTCCCCGAGTTCATCAAGAACCTGATAGACCGCGGCGGACTGCTTGAGTATACGAGGTCGAAGTTAGCCAATGAATGATTATAAGATCGCCGTCATAAAGGGCGACGGAATAGGCCCGGAGATAGTTGATTCCGCACTGAAGGTGTTATATGCAGTGCAGGATAAGTTCGGTTTCAAGGTAACTTGCGAAGAATACCTTGCCGGCGGATGTGCAATCGATGTAACCGGCAAGCCGCTGCCTGAAGAAACACTCGAGGGCTGTAAGAACTCGGACGCAGTTCTTCTCGGTGCGGTCGGAGGTCCCAAGTGGGACGGCATACTTCCTTCTTTAAGACCTGAGCGTGCACTTCTGGGTTTAAGATCAGGGCTCGGGCTTTATGCAAACTTAAGACCCGCGATAATGTTCGAAGAACTTAAGGATGCATCTCCGGTCAAGAACATAGACCACATGGATATCATGATGGTAAGAGAGCTTACCGGCGGTATCTATTTTGGCGACAGCGATTCTTACAGTTGTAATGACATCCTTTCCGACGGAACTCCGAAGGTAAGGATTGCATACGATACGGAAAGTTATTCCGAAGGCGAGATAAGAAGGATCACCGATCTTGCGTTCAGGATCGCAAGAGGAAGAAAAAAGCATCTGACTCTGGTCGACAAGGCCAATGTCCTTACATCGAGCAGGCTCTGGAGAGAGATCGCTGAAGACGTACACGAGAATTACCGCGACATCTCTTTGGATTACCTCTATGTCGATAACTGCTCGATGCAGCTTATAAGCAGGCCGGGTGATTTCGATACGATCGTGACCAGCAACATGTTCGGAGACATCCTTTCTGATGAGGCAGGTCAGATCACGGGCAGCGTAGGCATGCTTCCGTCTGCGTCGCTCGGCAAACCCGGCACGCCCGGTCTCTACGAACCCATTCACGGAAGCGCTCCCGATATAGCGGGAACAGGCAAGGCAAATCCTCTGGCGACGATATTGTCTGTCGCTATGATGCTGCGATGGCAGTTCGGCGAGACCGAAGCGGCTGACAGCATCGAGAACGCCGTTAAGCAGGCACTCGCGTCCGGATACAGAACAAGTGATATAGCCCGCGGCAACGCGGATGAGAAACCCGTTGATACGGAAGGCATGACGGCCGCAGTAATAGCGGGCATATAACGATACAAGGAAGGAAAGAGCAATGGCAAAGAAACTTGTCGCGGTCATAGATATCGGTTCGATAACCGCGAGGATCAAGATCTTCGAAGTTAATGCGAAGGGCAAGCCCAAAGAGATCGAGGCAGTCCGTAAGTTCACCGGACTCGGTTCGAGAAGTTACAAGTCCGGCGCGATACAGCCTGACCAGGTAAACGAACTGTGCAAGTGTCTCAAGATGTTTGACGAGAAGTGCCGTGAGTACGGCGTGTCACGCGTTTTCTGCGTGGCAACTTCCGCTTTCAGAGACGCATCCAACGCAGAGGTTGTCCTTGAGAAGGTAAGGACAAGGACAGGATTCAAGATTAGGGTCCTGGACAACGCGATGGAAAGATACTATCAGAGCCTTGCCGTACAGGCCATCTATCCCGACTTCGCGAAAATGATCTCAAACGGTACCATGATGCTCGACATCGGTTCGGGTTCGCTCCAGGCATCCGTATACGACAAATCTGAATTCGTCTTCTCGCAGAACATGCTTCTCGGATCACTAAGGATCTCGGGACTTCTGTCCGACCTCGAATCGCGCACGACGCACTATGACGAAGTGCTCGAGGAGTTCATAGCACAGGACCTCGATGACTACCATGCGGTAGAGCCTAAGGGGATCATTTATAAGAACCTCATCGCTTTCTCGGGAGAGATGGGTTTTATCAAGCGTCTCGGAGGCTTCGACAGCATGGGTTCCTGCGTTCTCACTAAAGAGGAGTTCCTCAGGATCTACGAGTATCTGCTCAAGACAAGACCTTCTGACCTTACGCTCCACGACAAGATACCTTCGATGATCGCACCGCTCCTTCTTCCGACGGCGCTCATCATCAAGAACATGCTCGAGTACACCGGAGTCGATAAGGTATACATGCCCCATGCTTCACTGTCTGACGGCATAGTCTATTACTATTGCTACAACAACATGGGCCTTAAGCCCGCAGTCGATCCTGACAGTTACTTGATCTCTGCGGCAAGGCACATCGCCAAGAGATACCGCTGCGACAAGAAGCACATCGAGTTTGTCGAGAATATCGCACTTCGAATATTCGATGAGATCAAGAGCGTATCAGGTCTCGACAAGCGTGACAGGCTGCTCCTTCAGATCGCGGTAATACTCCATGAGATAGGCAAGTTCGTCCATTCGAGGAATCACAGCGATGCCGCTTATTCGATAATCAGTTATACGAACCTGATGGGCCTGGATCACGATGAGCAGCATATGGTCGCCATGATCGTAAGGCTCTATCCGAGGAATAATCCGTATGAGAGTTACTACTACTCGATACTTCCTCCGGAACAGAAAGTCATCGTATCCAAGCTGACGGCCATTCTCAGAATAGCGGATTCCATTGATGCGTCTCACAAGGAAAAGGCAAAGAAAGTAACTATAACTCTTAAGCCCGACAAGCTCGCGATAGGATGCGAATCACCGCAGGATATGTCTTTCGAGCAGTGGGCATTCGAACACAGGTGCGGTCTGTTTGAAGATGTCATGGGGATCAAGCCCGTGTTTAAGAGCAGGAGGGAAGGCTGATGGCAGTCAAGAAAAAGAGTACAGGTGCGCAGACGCCTGCAAAGAAAACCACTAAGAGCACATCCGGCGTAAAGGCAAAGAAACCCGCCAAGACAACCGGCAGGACAAAAGATTACAAGACGGACAAGTATGCATCCGAGCTCAGCAGGAATAACAAGTATTTCAACCGTGAACTCTCATGGCTCGAGTTCGATGACAGGATCCTGCACGAGGCAAGGGATACTAAGAACCCGCTTCTCGAGAGACTGAACTTCCTGTCGATCACCGCATCCAACATGGATGAGTTCTATATCGTTCGTGTGGCATCTCTAAGAGACATGCAGAGCGTAGGAATGGAAGCTGCCGATATCGCAGGCTTTACCACGACCGAACAGCTCGAGAGGATCGATGCGAAGACACGCCGCACGATGGCGCTTATGTACAGCACTTTCGGAAGATCTCTCGTACCTGCATTAGAGCAGGAGAAGATATTCTTCAGGAACTACGATGAACTCACGGATTCTCAGAAGAAGACCGCTGATTCATATTTCAGGACAGTCCTCTATCCGATCGTAACTCCGATGGCAGTCGATGCTTCAAGACCATTCCCTCTCATCTATAACCGCATGCTCAACATCTGCGCAATGATCGAGAATGCTCCGGGCAGCGTCAAGCTTCAGGACCGCGCCGTCGATGGCATCAAGAACGCCCAGGATTCTTCTGAGGAAGAGGGCTTCATGTATGCCACGATTCAGGTTCCGACTGTCGTTAAGCGTCTGTATCAGATTCAGAGCGATGAGGGCGACGTATTCGTTCCGATCGAGCAGATCATCCAGGCAAACATTGAAGAACTCTTTGACGGCAGGACCGTCGTGGCTTCAGGTTTCTACAGGGTAATGCGTAACGCCGACCTCGATATCGACGAAGACGAGGCGGAAGACCTCTTAAAAGAAATCGAGACTCAGGTAAGAAAGCGCCGTTTCGGCGAGATCATAAGGCTCGAAGTACAGGACAACATCGACCCCGACCTTCTTGAATACATCATGAAAGAACTTGATGTATCGAAGAAGGATATCTTCAGTGTCAACGGTCCTATCGACCTGACATTCCTGTCCAAGCTTGCTTCCGCATGCAAGGAGAAGCACCCGGGACTCTGCTACAAGCCTCACGAGCCTGCAGAGGCAGCTTCTTTCGACGGCCCCGTGTCGGAGCTGGACATTTTCGCGCAGATAAGAGAACGCGACAGGATAGTGCACCATCCGTATGAGACGTTCGAACCCGTGCTCGAATTCGTTAAGCAGGCAGCACGTGACCCCAACGTTCTTGCAATCAAGCAGACACTCTACCGTGTATCCGACAAGTCGCCGATCATCGCATCGCTCCTCGAGGCAGCGCAGCGCGGCAAGCAGGTAATGGTACTGGTAGAACTCAAGGCGAGGTTCGACGAGGAGAATAACATCAACTGGGCAAAGATGCTCGAGAATGCGGGCTGCCACGTTATCTATGGTCTGGTCGGACTCAAGACACACAGTAAGATCACGCTCGTCGTGCGTAAGGAAGAGGACGGCATCAGACGTTACCTTCACCTTGCGACGGGCAACTACAATGACGTCACGGCGAAAATATACACCGACATCGGACTGTTCACCGCATCTGAGAGTTTCGGTGAGGATGCATCGCAGTTCTTCAACATGCTCTCGGGTTTCTCTATCCCGCAGAGCTGGAAGAGACTTATTCCCGCGCCTTTGTGGATGAAGGATTACTTCATCTCCAAGATCAAGCGTGAGGCTGAGAACGCAAAGAACGGCAAGCCGGCACGTATCGTCGCAAAGATCAACTCACTCGTTGACGGTGTGATAATCGATGAGCTTTATGCTGCTTCATGTGCAGGCGTTAAGATCGATCTCATCGTTAGAGGTATCTGCTGTCTGAGAGCAGGCATCCCGGGCATGTCCGAGAATATTACCGTGCGTTCCATTACGGGAAGATTCCTCGAGCATTCGAGAATATTCTATTTCTACAACGAAGGCCACGAGGATCTGTATCTTGCTTCTGCAGATTGGATGCCGCGTAACCTGAACAGACGTGTCGAGCTGTTGTTCCCGGTAGAAGACAAGGAGTGCCGTGCGCGTGTGAAAGAGGTTCTCGAAGTCGAACTTGCGGACACCGTAAGGACGAGTTTCCTGTCGACAGACGGTACGTATCACAAACTCGATCTGCGCGGTAAGCAGAAGCTCGATTCACAGCAGAAGCTCCTCGAGCTTGCTGACGAAGCAGTCGAGGACAGACACATAAAAGAGGACAACCAGGAGTTCATCCCGAAGGAGAATCCGCACGGTTCCGATATGCTATAATTCTGTAATCAATAGTAAAGAGAGGTTATTCAAATGAGTGTTACCGTAAAAGACTATGTTTCCGCATCAAATCCCGATGTTAAGACCAAGCAGTTTACGATCAAGAGTTCCATCGAAGGATTCGAGGCTTCCGTAATAGGTTATGCCGCATTGATCACAAACCTTACCATCCCGGATAAGGACGGTAATCCCAAGGATATCATCCAGGGCTGCAAGGGCCTCGACGAGTACATGAATAACCCCATGTGCCACGGTTCCGTCGTCGGAAGATCCGCTAACAGGACCAAGGGCGCGGCTTTTGTTATCGACGGCGAGACATATCACATTCCCGCAAACGAAGGCGAGAATAACCTCCATTCAGGCAATCCCGGTTTCCACAACCAGTTCTGGGACGGAGAGATCATTACAGAAGATGCTGCTGATGCAATCATCTCCAAATCCGGCATCGCAGGCATTGGCGAGTGCGACGGTGATGCAGTATTGTTCAGCTATACGGATCCCGACGGAGCAACGGGCTTCCCCGGCAACCTCGAGGCAAAGGTGCTCTATGCATGGCTTGCTGACAGGACATTCCTTATCATGTACATCGGTAAGAGCGACAAGGCTACGATCTTCGCACCTACGAACCACTCTTACTGGAACGTCGCAGGCTATGACGCAGGCTATGTCGGCGAGCAGCTCATCATGGTCAATGCCGATGAGATCACTATAAAGGACGAAAACAACTGCCCGAACGGTGAAGTAATGAAGGTTGACGGAACGGTATTTGACTGCCGTGAGTACAGGTTCATCTCCGAACTCATCGACAGTGATGATCCGCAGATCGTCATGGGCAAGGGTATCGACCAGAACTTCCTCGTAAAGGGAGCGAAAGGCACATTCTCCTTTGCTGCGGCAGTAACCGATCCCGTATCGGGAAGCACGATCGAGTGTCTTACTGACCTTCCGGGCATCCAGATCTATGCGGCAAACAACCTCAACAACTCTCCCGACCAGAAGGGCGACACACCGTACGCTCCTTACACGTCGATCTGCCTCGAGGCTCAGATGGTACCTAATGCCGTCAACCTCCCGCAGTTCGATTCGCCTGTCATCAAGGCAGGAGAGACCTGCTATCACGCTGTAGGATACAGATTTCCCGAAGCCTGAATTTTGTACTTAACGAATTAAGAACTCAGATATATAATACTTGCTAAGATTTTTAAGAAAGAAGGAAACCAATATGGAAAAGAAGAATCTTGATTGGGCTAACCTGACATTCTCTTATCAGAAGACAGACAAGCGTTTCGTTGCAAACTATACCAACGGCGCTTGGGACGAGGGTGCTCTTGTTGATGACGACATGATCACCATGAGTGAGGATGCAGGCGTACTCCAGTATGCACAGACAGTTTTCGAAGGCCTTAAGGCTTATGAGACAGTAGACGGAAAGATCGTTACATTCCGCCCTGACCTCAACGCAGAGAGACTTCATGACTCCGCTGTCCGCCTTGAGATTCCTCCGATTTCCAAGGAGATGTTCATCAGATCAGTCCAGGAGACAGTTGCAGGCAACGCTGCATGGGTTCCTCCGTTCGGCACAGGCGCATCTCTCTATCTGAGACCTTTCATTTTCGGTATTAACCCCGTTATCGGCGTTAAGCCTGCTGATGACTATCAGTACAGGATCTTCGCTACGCCTGTAGGCCCTTACTTCAAGGGCGGCGCTAAGCCGATCAGAGTAAAGGTATCTGATTTTGACCGTGCAGCTCCGCACGGAACAGGTAACATCAAGGCAGGCCTCAACTATGCCATGTCCCTGCACGCAATCGTTACAGCTCATAACGAGGGCTTTGCAGAGAACATCTATCTCGATCCGGGCACGCGTACAAAGATCGAGGAGACAGGCGGTGCTAACCTGATCTTTACAGACGGCAACGGCACACTTATCGTTCCTAAGTCAGGTTCCATCCTGCCTTCCATCACGAGAAGATCACTCGTTTATGTTGCAGAGCATTACTGCGGCATGAAGATCGAAGAGCGTGAAGTTACTCTCGAGGAAGTTATGGGCGGTGCATTCACAGAGGGCGGTCTCTGCGGTACAGCAGCTGTTATCTCACCTCTCGGCGCTATCAACGATCACGGCAAGGAATTCACATTCGCATCCGGCATGGATGAGATGGGTCCTGTCATGACAAAGCTCAGAGAGACTCTTACGGGAATTCAGATGGGTACTGTTGAAGCACCTGAGGGCTGGATTATGGAGATCGAGTGTTAACTTACGCTCACTTAAGTCCTCCTCGCTACGCTCGTGCGGAAGTCGTTCGCGTAAGCTAACACTCGCCAGTAGTAGTTTTTGAGTTAAATGAATAAAGGCCGTCGGGATTCCGGCGGCCTTTTTGTTAAGATGAATATCTGATATGATCCGCAAAAAGGACGGCATAACTATATAGTCCTACGCCATATTCTGCATTAGGATGAAGACCGTCTTTAGTATATTTACCTGCCTCATTCTCATTTATGACACTCATTATTATGGGTTCCGGATCTATGAAAACATAATCTTTTTCTTCGCACCACATCATAAGAGCCGATACAAATAGTTTTCTTCTGTTGTTATAATCCTTGTCCCATCCAGGTAAGGGCCAAGGTGCAACAAAATACAGTTTAGCATTTGGTGATCGT
>JAILMZ010000127.1 GCA_024692105.1 Saccharofermentans sp. | reverse complement strand
AAGGGGTTGGCTGACAGTTTATTTGACGGATGCAAGATCCAAAGGGCCGCACGTCAGACCAATTACTCCCCTCATTATAAAAAGTGCAACTGTCGGAGTTAATTACTCTCTAACAATTACACTTTCTATGGTACTAAAAGGACTGACTCCATCACTCAAGGAATCAGTCCTTATTTAAATCTAAACCGTCAATTCTTACTTCCTGCCAAGGAACACCGGCAGCAGCAAGGATACCAGGAAGCCTGTGATGACATTCATCACGGTACCTATCAGGAGCGCTATGACAACCTGGCCGAAATATATACCTGCACCGACTGCGATCGCGGAAGGCGCCAGACCGAAGTACATGAACATGATCTGGATGACAGTCTTGATGGTCTGCGCGGATTCACCAGGGATCGACAGTGCTATGAACGTACCGACCACCGTCGCAAAGAAGCTGATGGAAAGTATGAACAACAGCCAGAGCAGGATTATCAGCGGATTCGTGCCGAGGATGATGCCTGCGATTATCATCGGGACCGCAAGGTCTATCGCGGTGACCGTCAGACAGCCGAGCAGTGACCACATGATCTTCGAGTAGCCTGAAGCGGGGATCAGGATGAAGAACTCCCTTGAAGTGTCTTCCCTGATCGGGTCGCCGAGCGTGCGGTAGAAAGCGACTATGCCCATCGCTGCGGCAGGGATAAGGAACAGGTCTTCAATGCCTGTCGTGTATCTCTGCGCGACGTAAGATACGATCGTCGCGATAAGCAGGTATATGATCATCGTTGTCGAGAAGATCTTGAGTTTGGCAAACCTGAAACGGTTGAACACGGCTTTGTAGAAGAACACGTTCGCACCGTTTCCGAAACGGAAGCCCTCACGGTCAAGTGAGCCCTTACGCTCCTTCTCGCGGATGGTGGCAGCGCCGTTGGTGGAACGTTTCGCGTTCTCGAGCTGCTCTGCCTTACGCTCCGCTGCGAACATTGCATCCTCGTAGAAGTCTGCCTTCATCTTCCAAATGAAAAGGATTATGAGGCCGCAGGATACGACGAACAGTCCGAGGTAGATGAGGGACATTGTATAGTCACCGATGCACGCATAGTAGGATATGCCGCGGATCCAGCCCCAGAAGGGTATCCAGTGTGTGGAAGGGCTCGCGAAATAACCGAACAGCGCAGGGATTATCTCCTTGCCCGTAACCGTTACATATGCGGCAAAACCGACGCCGACAGCGCCGTATACGCCGATAAGGACTTTGTTGATGCTGTCCGTGCCGTTGTTCATCTTGGATGTGATCGTATAGAACGCGACCTGGATCAGGGTGCTGAACATCAGCGACAACATATAGACGACGATGCATGAGACCGCGCCCCAGATGCCGATGCCTGCCTGCATGAGGTTCGGGATCTGATAAAGCATGAACAGCGAGACCATGAAAGAAGATCCCAGCGAGCATGTTAGCCTGAACATCATTACCGACTGCGGCTTGATGGGCGATGCGAAAAGCATCGGTACATCCGCCGGCTGGAATATCTTGCCTGAACTCTTGGCGTTCGCGATGTTGGTCGCGATTATTACCAGGAACAATACTGATATTACCAGGTCAACGACGTTGGAATTCGTAAGGTCGTGTTCATCGAGGAATCTGCCGATGTCCATGAACATGGAGAATTCGAGATCATCGTCGTCAGCATCTTCGGTGTCCGCATCTTTGTCTTCGTCGTCAATGATCTGCTCCTGCTTGGCTTCATTCTCATCTTCGATCGTGGAGATGACCGTGCCGATGATGCCGCCTATGAGCGCGCCGCCGATGCAAAGGACAAGGAATACTGCGACCCATGTCTTAAGAAGTTTCTTAAGCGTGTTAAGAACCGAGTGAAAGGCGTAATAGCAAAAAAGTCTCATCTGTCTTACTCCGCCTTCATGCTCTCATCGCCGGTTACGGCATCCTTCTCGATGCCTTCGGTGACTTCAAAGAACAGGTCCTCAAGACTCTTGCCGCTGCCTTCAATCTCATCGCGCGTTACATTCGCGCAGATCTTGCCGCCCTGCATGATTATCGTTCTGTCCCAAAGCATATCGACGCTGTCGATGATGTGGGTACTGATGAACATCGTCTTGCCTGCCTGGCGCATCTCTTCGATGTAGTTCTTGAGTTCCTTGATCGCGTGCGGATCGAGACCTAACATCGGCTCGTCGAGCAGGATGATGTCGGGATCGGGCAAAAGGCCGAGGCAGAGGTTGAGTTTCTGCTGCATACCCTTTGAGAGCTCGTCGCCGAACTTCTTGCGCTTGTCGTCCAGCTCGAATCTCTTGAGGAGCATGTCGATGCGGTCTTTGTAGTCCGTGAGCTTGTAAGCACGTGCGATGAATTCCATGTGCTCGATGACCGTCAGGTTCGGATAAAGCGAAGGAAGCTCGGGTATATACCCCAGATACTTGCGCGCCTCTGTCGTCTTGTTGCCGACACCGTTGACCGTGATGGTGCCCTCGAACTTGAGGAAGCCGATGATCGATTTGATGATGGTGCTCTTACCCGCGCCGTTGGGTCCTAAGAGGACCGTGAGCGAACCGGGCTCTAATGTGAAAGAGACATCATTGCATGCGAGATTCTTGCCGTAACGCTTGGTTACGTTTTTGACTTCTAACATATTCTCTTACCCCCTTGGGATTATTCCCGGGAAGTATTATATCAGAATGTCACGCATTTGTATCAGATAATCTTGCCGGACAGTTCCTTGAGCGCAGTTACGAACGGCTCGTGGTTGTTTTTGACGTATTCGCTGTCCCCGTTCTTCGAAGCATCTTCAAGCGCCTTTGCATGCGCGGACAGATCGTCTGCACCTATGGTCTTCGATGAACTCTTGAGTGAATGCGCCAGGATCTCGTAGTTCTTCAGATCTCCCTGTTCAAGATACGATGTGAGTTCGTCGCACTTGTCATTTGCCGCCGTGCAGTAGTCGGTCAGAAGCTCTAAGTAAAACTCTTCTTCCCCGCACGCATACACGAGCGCGGCATCGACATTAAGGCCTGCCGCGCGCGCCTTGTCGAGCGAGAGCGCGGTGCTCTTTGCGGCTTCGGGAGCGCCTTCCGTGCCTGCAGGCTTCTGCATGATCTTGCCTTCGGGCAGGAAATTCTTCAGCGTCTTCTCGAAATCCTCGATCGTGACAGGCTTTGACAGGTATCCGTCGAAACCTGCCTTAAGGTACTGCTCTTCTGCTCCCACTACGGCATTGGCCGTAAGCGCTATCGTGACGGCACCTTTCAGGATGTCCTCCTGCTTCATTATGCCCAGCGCCTCGATGCCGTCCATGTGAGACATCATGTGGTCTAAGAACACGATGTCGAATTTGCTGCTTCTAACGATCTCGATCGCCTCTTTACCGGTCGAACATGTGACCGGCGTGATGCCGAATATCTTCATGAAGTTTGTCGCGACCTTGAGGTTCATGTCGTTATCGTCAGTTATCAGGATCTTCGCATCGGGAGCATAGATGTGTCTTGCATCATCCTTCTCCCTGCGGACGTTCTTTCTCCTGTCGTCGATCTTACCAACGGGCGCAGGATCAGTGACCTTGAGATTCAGGTCAAAGCCGAATGTCGAACCTATCGCATACTGGCTTTCCACATCCAGTTTGCTGTCCATCATTTCGAGGAGCTTGCAGACGATGGATATGCCGAGGCCGGTGCCTTCGATGTGGCGGTTGCGCTTCTCCTCGATCCTCTTGAACGACTCGAAGAGTTTATCCAAGTCTTCTTCCTTGATGCCGATGCCTGTATCGATAACGTCAAATCTCAGTTTGGCATTGCCGTCAGTTATTCCGTTGTTCTTAATTCTGAGGGTAACGCTTCCGTCTTCGGTATACTTGACCGCATTGGTAAGAAGGTTTGCCACGACCTGGCCGATCCTTACATCGTCGCCGTAAAGACCTGACGGAACAGATTCATCTACATCTATATTAAATTCCAGTCCCTTTGATCTTGCGCGTTCGCTGATCGTATTCATGAGGTTGTAAATCAGTTCGCTCGTCGAGAATTCGACAGGCACCAGCGCCATCTTGCCGTCTTCGATCTTAGAGAAATCAAGGATGTTGTTGATGATCGACAGCAGGTTGTTGCCTGCGCTCTTGATGCTCGATGAATACTCAAGGATCTGATCGTCGTCGGACTCACGCAGGATCATCTCGTTCATGCCGAGCACGGCGTTGATAGGCGTTCTTATCTCGTGCGACATGTCCGCGAGGAAATCACTCTTTGCCTTGTTCGCACTGTCGGCGGCAGCCTTCTCGAGAGCCAGGACCTTTGCCTCGTACTCTCTCTTTTGTTCGGTCGCCTTCATCTCTTCGAGGCGGCTGTTGACCTTGCGCTCATGCCTGTAGCTTAAGATATAGAAAGTCGACAGCAGCGCGAAGACCAAAAGTCCGACAAGGACGCTCAGCACAAGTACATCTCTCGTCGGCTTGAACAGTGCATCGGATTCGACGACTATTACCAGGCTCCACTGATCGAGGACCTCGTCGACGAAGACCGTGCACATCTTGCCGTCGATCTCCATTTCGAAGTTGCCCTTGCCTGTTTCCCTGACCTTCTCGAACAGAGTGGCAGTCTCCGGGTCTTCTGCGTAGTTCTTGCCCTTTTCGTTACTGTCCTTATGTGCGACGACCGTGCCGTCGAAGTTGAGGATAAAGCCGTATCCGTTGCCGTCTATCTGGATATCTTCGACGTTCTCCTGGACGCCCGTGAGCGTCAGGTCCATGCCGAGGACGTTGTTCGTATCGGTGAGTGCTTTACATACGGAGATGATGACATTTCCGGTCTGCGCATCGACATAAGGCGATACGACAAGCGGCTGCCCGCCTGCAGCGACGGTATCCTTGTACCAGTCCCTTGCGGTCGGATCGTAATCAGCCGGCGGTACCCAGCCGACACCGTCAACGTACTCTCCGTTGATGACGCCGTAGATACCCGTGTACGTCTCGTCGAACTGGAATGCCGTGTTTGTGGATTCTCTTGTGATGTATTCAACGATCTCCTCGTTCGTGGCGCCGTTTGCGACCATATGGTCAACGGTATCCGCTGCGACCCAGAGAACGGAGCTCGCATTCTCGAGATAGTTCTCAAGATCGGCGGAGATGGCGGCCGCCCTGTCGCCCGCGAGCTCATAGACATTGGAATAAGAAGACTTATACATAACCACCGTTGTATAAGTGACGAGCAGTGCCATCAGGACGAACGTCGCGGTAAGATTGATGATTAAAGTCTTCAGATTGTTATTCATACGCTCAATTTTACTTTAATTGGCGGTATTGTAAAGAAATATTTATTTTTGTAATATCTATATATTAAAAATGAGGGGGTGCGCCGCGTGGGGACGAAACACAGTCTGTCCACCAGGATCATAATCATGATCGAGGTGATCATGTTGATCGCCGGCATCCTCTTCTGTTCCATATCCATCTACATCTCAAGGATCGGCATCCGCAAGGCAGTACAGCAGCGTATGCTAGATATCGCCAACTGCGCGGCCAATTCCATCAGCGGCGACGAACTCGCATCCATTGACGAGTCGGCTGTCGGAAGCGCCGGATACAAAAACATCTACAACGATCTTACGATCTTCAGGGACAACGTCGAACTCGAGTACGTCTATGTCTTAAGAGAGGACGGGGCCGACAACTTCATCTTCCTCCTGGACACCGACCCGGAGGCACCTGCAAGTTACGGAGACACCGCGAAATTCACCGACGCACTCGACCATGCAAGCAACGGCATCGCTTCCGTCGACGAGACTCCTTACACGGACCAGTGGGGCGAGTTCTACAGTGCATACAGCCCCGTCCGCGATTCCTCCGACAGGATCGTCGGCATCGTGGTAGTCGATTTCGCGTCAGACTGGTTCGAGACGCAGATATCAGACCAGACCAACGAGATCGTGATAAGCAATCTCATCATCCTCATCGTTTCGCAGATCGTCGCGGCTCTCCTCGCGTTCCTCATCGTCAGGCCTTATGTCAAGGCTCAAGGCGTTCTGCTCGAAGAGAAGGTCAAGGCCGAGAGTGCAAACCACGCAAAGAGCGATTTCCTTGCGAACATGAGCCACGAGATCAGGACGCCCATCAACGCAGTGCTCGGCATGAACGAGATGATCCTCCGTGAAGGCCGTACTGCGCAGGAACTGTCCGATAATGATATCCAGGCACGCAAGGAAGCGATGAAGAACATCGTATTGTACGCAGGCGACGTCGAGAACGCAGGCCACAACCTGCTCGCGATAGTAAACGACATCCTGGATTTCTCCAAGATCGAATCAGGTCAGATGGACATCATGGAATCGCCCTACGAGCTCAGTTCCATGCTCAACGACCTGAGCAACATGACGCTCTACAAAGCGCGCGACAAGGGCCTCGAGTTTGTTACCGACGTGGATGAATCATTGCCCGATGAACTGTTCGGCGACGGTCTCCGCGTCAAGCAGATCTTCACGAACCTTCTTAACAACGCAGTCAAATACACCGAGCACGGCATCATAAGGTTCCGTCTCCGCGGCGAGAGGACCGATAACGGTATGATCATACTCACGGGTGCGGTGCGCGATACGGGTCTGGGTATCAAGACGGAGGATAAGGAGAAGCTTTTCGAGGACTTCCAGAGGCTCGAGCATAACAGCACGAACCCCGGTTCCGGTCTCGGCCTGCCCATCACGCAGCGCCTCCTCGAGATGATGCACGGCACGATCTCGGTCGAGAGCGAATACGGCAAGGGTTCCACCTTCACCGTCACCATCCCGCAGAAGATCTTGAACGATACTCCCGTCGGCGATTTCCAGAAGAGATTCGAAGACAATGTCCTGAGCGTAAGTGCTTACCGCGAGTCTTTCCGCGCACCCGACGCGCACATCCTCATCGTGGACGATACGAAGATGAACCTCGCAGTCGTCGTCAACCTCCTGAAGAACACCAGGATGAGAGTCGATACCGCTTACACGGGTGCAGGCGCGATCGCTCTCTGCGAGATCAACCGTTACGACGTTATCCTCATGGATCAGCGCATGCCCGAGATGGACGGCACCGAGACGTTCCACCTGATAAGAGATTCCGAGACCGCGGCTAGCAAGGACTCCCCCGTCATCTGCCTTACCGCGGACGCAGTGGTCGGAGCCAGGGAACGCTATCTCGCGGAAGGTTTTACCGACTTCATGACGAAACCCATCGACGGTTATGCCCTGGAAAAGATGCTCCTCAAGTATCTGCCTGCGGATAAGATCGAACGCCTCTCCGATGAAGAGTTAGGCGCTGCTGAAGACACCGCGGAAACTGACGAGTTCGATTCGCTCCGCGAAGTCGGAATAGACCCCAAGGTTGGTCTCACCTACTGCCAGAACGACAAGGCTTTCTACCGTTCGATGCTCGCCGAGTACGCGCATGCCAAGCCCGAGAAAGAAGCCATCCTCAAGAAGTACTACGCGGAGTCCGACTGGAACAACTACGCGATCAACGTGCATTCCCTCAAGAGCACCTCGAAAATGATCGGCGCCCTCGCACTCTCCGAGATAGCGGCGCGTTTCGAGAACGCGGCAAATGCCGGGGATTCCACGATCATCTACGACGAGCACGACGACATGCTCGTGCGTTACAACGCAGTCGTGAATGCGATACTTGCGTTTGTCGGTTCCGAGTCCGGAGAAGATGCCGGCGGCGACGACGAAGTGCTTGAGTTCCTGCCTGAGTCGGAAGAGTAATTGTCTACACATCACAGCAACAAAAAAGGCTGCCCGGAGGCAGCCTTAATCATTCAAACGGAAAACAATTACTCCGCAGGTGCAGCCTCAGGCTCCTGCGCAGGGATCTCTTCCTTCTTCCATTTCTCATCCCACAGCTTGATGATCTCCTGGCGCTTTGAGCGGCGCATCAGATACAGAGCCCAGCCTGCTGCGAAAACGCCTGCAACTATCGTGATCCAGTCGCCAATTGTCATGCCCATCATAATGCCGCCGCTGCTCGAAAGATCCGCACGTATGAACTCGAGGAAGTCGACAAGCAGGTGGCCGATGATCGTGGGCCAGAGCGTGCCCGTACGAAGATATACCGCACCCAGAGTCATTCCCACGCCTGCAGCATAGAGAGACTGGATGACAGCCGTGAAGAGCGGAGCACCCGCGAAGAAGTTAAGTATATGGAAGAACCCGAAGAACAGTGACGACAGCCAGAATATCGTAAGTACGCCCTTGTCCGTATTGTTCTTTCTCATGTAGTTTGCAACGCCAATTCCTCTGAAGGCGATCTCTTCGCCGAAGCCCGGAGCAAAAGCTCTGAGGAATGCGATGAGCACGCTTCCGGTACCGCATTCGATAAGGCTTACGACGCTGCCTGACCAGTGGAATACCAGGAAAGGAAGAAGCAGAAGAAGACCTGTGATAAGGTTCTTGCCCCCCAGCATTCCGTCAAATTCCTTGCGGAAGATCAGGGCGAACAGACCTACCATCAAAAGGGCGCCAACGGCAGAACCTACGCCCGAAGCGGTCATTACCTTCATGCCGGCCATCTCCATTTCCGTTCCGTATCCGGGGATAACGTAAGCCAGCGGCATATCGATGAATGATGATACGATGCTCTCCACAATCATGGTAAGTATCGCAAACAGAAAATAAACAATGATCACATGATCCATGAAACCGTGTTTCTTTGCCTTCATATAGTCACACCTCCAAAAACCAACCCATGTATTATACCGCAATACTTGCAACTGTTCTCCGATTGTGATAATCTCCGATAAACCATTGATGAAGAGTGAGTAGACGGATCAACTTATTCTCAGAGAGTTGCGGATGGTGGGATCGCAGCAGTGAGCATCCGGTCGAATGGACTTCAGAGGGCGACAGGAAATGCCACAAGGCAGAGTATTGAAGCCGGAGCGTGGATCTCCGTTAACAAAATCCGGCATATGTCATGTATGCGCTAAGAGGGCGAAGCAACAGCAACGCCAAGCCGGGTGGCACCGCAGGTTAAGTAACTTACACCTGTCCCAGCAGCGAACAAACTGCAGGGGCAGGTTTTTTATTTGAATCTGTCCCGACCAAAAACTTTTTTAAGGAGGACACGAGAGATGTCAGACACAAAAGTACCTTACAAGATCTACCTGAACGAGAATGAGATGCCCACAGCTTGGTATAACCTCAGGGCTGACATGAAGAACAAGCCCGCTCCGCTTCTCAACCCCGGTACAGGCAAGCCGCTCACGGCTGAAGAGTTGACTCCCATCTTCTGCGAGGAACTCGTAGCACAGGAGCTCGACAATGACACAAAGTTCATACCGATCCCGGAAGAGATCCAGAACTTCTACAAGATGTTCAGACCTTCACCCCTCGTTCGTGCTTACTGCCTCGAGGAGAAGCTCGGCACACCCGCTAAGATCTACTACAAGTTCGAAGGTAACAACACAAGCGGAAGCCACAAGCTGAACTCCGCTATCGCACAGGCTTACTACGCTAAGAAGCAGGGCCTCAAGGGCGTTACGACAGAGACAGGCGCAGGCCAGTGGGGTACAGCCCTTTCGATGGCATGTGCTTATTTCGGCCTCGACTGCAAGGTCTACATGGTAAAGGTTTCGTATGAGCAGAAGCCTTTCAGAAGAGAAGTAATGAGAACATACGGTGCGTCCGTTGTTCCCTCACCTTCCGATACGACAGAAGTAGGAAGAAAGATCCTCGCTGAGTTCCCCGGCACAACGGGAAGCCTCGGCTGCGCTATCTCTGAGGCAGTTGAAGTCGCAACAAAGAACCCGGGCTACAGATACGTTCTCGGCTCAGTTCTCAACCAGGTACTTCTCCACCAGTCCGTCATCGGTCTCGAGACAAAGGCTGCTCTCGACAAGTACGGCATCAAGCCCGATGTCATCATCGGCTGCGCAGGCGGCGGATCCAACCTCGGCGGTCTCATCGCACCTTTCATGGGCGAGAAGCTCAGAGGCGAGGCTGACTACCAGATCATCGCAATCGAGCCGGCATCCTGCCCGAGCTTCACACGCGGTACATTCGCATACGATTTCTGCGACACCGGCATGATCTGCCCTCTCGCGAAAATGTACACGCTCGGCAGCTCCTTCATCCCTTCTGCAAACCACGCAGGCGGCCTGAGATTCCACGGCATGAGCACGATTCTGTCACAGCTGTATCACGACGGTTACATGGAAGCAAGAAGCGTCGAGCAGACGGCTGTTTTCGAGGCTGCAGAGATGTTCGCAAGAACGGAAGGCATCCTGCCCGCACCTGAGAGTTCACACGCAATCAGAGCAGCAGTCGACGAGGCACTCAAGTGCAAGGAGACAGGCGAAGAGAAGACGATCGTATTCGGTCTTACCGGAACAGGTTATTTCGACCTCGTTGCTTACCAGAAGTACAACGACGGCGAGATGAGCGACTACATCCCTACAGACGAAGACATCGCAGCATCTGTTGCAAAGCTTCCCAAGGTCGAGGGATAAACAGTTTACAAGATAGAATCAAGGTGTATAATTGCCACATGAACAATTTTGCATTTACAGGTTTTGGATTTACGTTTTTTGCCTTTACGAGTAGGGGTAAGTAGTTCACTGCATGTAAATATATAACTTGATTTACGTTGATAAGGCCCCGCAGTGAACAAGACTGCGGGGCTTATTGTTTTGCAAAGGAGAAAAGAACATGACACAGAAAGAAGCAGGAAAAAGGATCGAAGAGATAGACGAGAAGATCAGGCATCTCTTCGCAGAAAGGCTCGAGGCCAGCAAGACCGCGAACGAGACTCTCACCAAGTCCGAGATCATCCAGAAGAGCAGACGCTATGAGAGAAGCTACCTCTCCAGCCTCGACAGTTCGAATTCGCTTATAGACAATTACGAGCGCGTACTTTTCTCCACGATGTTTAACCTGAGCCACTCGTACCGCAACACCGAGTACGGCACCAGGACCGAGCTTGCCGAGCAGATCAAGGCGGCTCTCGAGAACACTCCCAAGGAACTTCCCAAGGCGCCGATGGTCGCATGCCAGGGCATCGAAGGCGCGTACTCGCAGATTGCGACGGACAAGATCTTCCGCCACGCGAACATCATGTATTTCAGGACTTTCGACGGCGTCTTCCAAGCGGTCGAATCCGGCCTGTGCGAATACGGCGTCCTCCCCATCGAGAACTCTTCCTACGGCTCCGTCACGCAGGTCTATGACCTCATGGTCGGCCACAACTTCCACATCGTAAAAGACTACAAGCTAAGGATCAGCCACAAGCTCCTCGCAAATCACGGTGCGAAACTTGAGGACATCCGCGAGGTCTACTCTCACAACCAGGCAATCGGCCAGTGCAGCAAGTTCTTAAAGGAGCACCCGGACATCAAGGTCAACATCGTCGAGAACACCGCAGTTGCTGCCAAGAGCGTCGCAGATTCCGGCCGCACCGACGTCGCTGCGATCTCATCTTCCGACTGCCAGCTTTTGTACGGCCTCGAGTCCCTGAGCGACGAGATCCAGAACACCGACAACAACTATACTCGCTTCATCTGCATCACCAAAGAACTCATGATCTACCCCGGCGCGTCCAAGACATCCATCATGCTTGCGTTGGGCCACACCCCGGGCGCGCTCGCAGACACTCTCGCGAAATTCTCCTCCCTCGGCCTGAACCTCACTAAGATAGAGTCCAGACCCATGGCAGGCAAGGATTTTGAGTTCATGTTCTATCTTGATTTCGAAGCGTCCGTGTACTCGGAAGAAGTCATAATGCTCCTGTGCGAGCTCGACGCGGAACCGACGGAATTCGCTTATCTGGGAACGTATATCTGACCTGCCCGCTGTATAATGGTGGTATGGAACTGCCAAAGTTTTTTAACCGCAAGAAAGATGTGACTGACGGGATCAAGTTCGATCCCGGGACTCAGTATGCCGTGATCCGCAGTTCCATCTGCACCGGCGAGAAAGTCGCAGGGTTCAAAGACAAGAAAGGCGGGCATTTCACCGAAGTCATGGTGATCAGGTCCGCAGAAGACGAACGCAGGTTCAAAGAGATCTACGGATTGGATTCAGTAAGGACAGAATATTAAAACCCGGGTGCCTTCCCGGGTTTTCTTTGCTGTATGTGCGGGAATGTGTCCCAGTACCTTTGACAGTTTACTGCACAAATGGTTCGTTTATGCCCAAATGTGCTGGATTGTGTCCAAGGACCTTTGACAATTCCCTGCACAAATGGCCTGTTTTACCCCAAATGTGCCGGAATGTGTCCTAGGTGCTTTGACAGTTTACTGAACAAATTCCAAACATACAGCAGTTCGTACAGCAGTGCTGTAGTGTTTGCTGTACAAAAACAAAGAACGCTTACTTCCTCGAGATCCGTGCCTCGAACTCGCCGTCCCTGACCCCGGTCCTGAGCTTCAGCTTGTGCTGCTCGATGATCCTGCCGGCGATCGCAAGGCCCGTGCCCGCAGTGAACCTGTCGCTGCCGGTCTTGTTTCGGATGACGATCTCGCCCGAACTTATCTTGATCGTGACGGGGCACTCGGATTTGTATTTCGAGGCATTGTCGATGAGACACGTAAGTGCCTGCGCGAAATACTCCCTGTCCACCCAGAACGTCGCATTGCCTTCTATCTCGGCGTCCACACCGACGGTCTTTACCACCTGCTCGACCAGTTCGCGGATGGAAGTCCTGGCAAGCACGGGAGTGGTCTTGCCCGCGGTCTGCAGGATCGACTCGATGTCCCTGTTCATCTCGGCTGTTTTCGCGAGGATCTCGTCGGCGTAACGGTTCTTGGTGTCGCCTTCGACGTCCTTCAGGTTCTCGGCATAGCCTCCGAGGATCATGAGCGGCGTCTTGAGGTTGTGCGCGAGGGCATCTATCAGGTTGTTCTTGAACTGGTTGTTCTCGTAGGCCTTCTTGTACTGGAGGTACGGTCTGATCGCAAAGAGGAGCGGCAGGCCGATGCAGACGAGAAGCAGGAAGACCGCATAGAATACCAGGAACGGCATGAACTGCTCCGCAAACGGCTTGGCTGTAATGATCTGCTCGATCAGGTATCTGTCCTTGCCGACCTCATAGATCTCGACGTAGCCGTAGGTCTTGCAGCCGCCTTCCGCATCGTACTCGCAGTAGTATGACTCTGAGTCCGTGAATTTCCCGCTCTTATAGAGTTTTGCCAGCGACATCTTGCCGAAGACATCGCTCTCCTGCTCGAGCACTTTATCCGGACGGACAGACCCGATGGTGATGGCGAGCGGCTGGACGACTTCGTGCGATTCGCTGACCAGGTAAAGGTCCGCGTTCTCCGCCACCGTGAAATCCCAGCTCTTCTTGTCGAACAGCTTGGGCGACAGATCTTCCGTAACGAGTCCCATATGCAGGTACTCGTCGTCAGTATAGTATGTCTCTACCGAATAGTACGGGTAGTAGAATATTCCGATTAGCTCGCCTGTCACATAGAACAGGTCGGAACCGTTGGAATACCATCCGTCCGACCAGGACAGCAGGTCATACGAGTTCGCGAAATACACATCCGTACTGCCCGCTACTTCTGCAGCCTCATCGCACTTTAAGTATCTGATGGTCAGTTCAAACCCGTTCTTGCCGGGCTGTTTATAGTTGTACATGGATCCCACGAGGTTTTCGTTGTCTGTTACGTAGATCCAGTCGTGTATGCCGTTTTCGACGGCTATCGTATTGTAGTCAGTCTCATAGATGGTCGAGATATTGCCGACTTCATCGATCTTGGACAGACGCAGATAGTCGGCGCGGTAGAAGTGGGAGAGCATTCCGATGAACTCCGATGTGATATCTCCCCTGTCATATGCGGAGAGCACATTCTCGTATTTCTCGCTGAGCCCGAACACGCCGCTCGCGATCGAACTGTTGTAACGCACATTGAAGACAGAGTATGTCAGTTCGAACAGCAGTATGCCGATAAAAAGTCCCGCAGCCACACGCGGGAACGCGAAATTCCTGTACCTCTTCATCTTATTACCCCCAAAGGACCCGATCCCCATATCGTTCCCTTACCCCTGGTCGAACCTGTACCCGACGCCGATCAGGGTCTTGATGCGCGAGCCTTCGCGGCCCAGTTTCTTGCGGAGATTCTTGACGCGGTTATCGATAACGCGCTCCGTCGTGAACATATCGTCGCCCCAGCAGGCGGCGAGCAGGAGCTTGCGGGAGATAGCAGTACCCGGGTGCTCCATCATGTACTTGAGGATCAGATACTCCTTGGGCGGCAGATCTATCACTTCACCTGCAACACTGACTTCGAAACGCATCGGGTCAAGCGTGATCTTACCGCTCACGAGTACCTTGCGGGAAACATGTTCCTCCGCCGACGTACGCTCAAGTATGGCGCACAATTTGCTGTACAACACTGCTATTGAGAAAGGTTTGACTATATAGTCATCGGCTCCGATCTCGTAGCCGTAGAGAACGTCCTCTTCTCTCACCTTTCCGGTCAGGAACACAACCGGTACATCCGATCTCTTCCTGATGATCCTGCAGAGCTCAAATCCGTCGATGCCAGGCATCATTATATCGAGAACGATAAGATCATACTGTCCGTTAAGTATCTTGCTCAGTCCTATCTCCCCATCTGCGGCAAGGTCCAGCCTGATCTTATCTCTACGACCGAAGTAATCCCCGATTACTTCACGGATCTGTCTGTCGTCTTCAACGAGCAGAACGTCGTACATGTTTCTCCTCCGTCAAGGTGATATTACACATTCAGTGTATCGTTTGTGTATCAATTTGAAAAGTTTGCACCCGGAAATTTGCGGGGAAACTTGCAGTTGCAACTGTCAGTTGACAGATTTTCAAGCGCGATTGATGGCAGGTAACCGCGGTCTTTGGGAAAATATCGGCATAAGACAGGTGCACAAATGTCGACTATAATATGATACATGAGGTATAGATTTATGATCCTTGCAGACAAGATTATTGATGAACGTAAAAAGAACGGCTGGTCCCAGGAGGACCTGGCAGA
>JAILMZ010000100.1 GCA_024692105.1 Saccharofermentans sp. | reverse complement strand
CTCGATGTGCTTATCGTTGATGTTTACACCACCACCTGTGTAGTAAACCTTTGTGATCTCAGAGATGATGTACTTCTGAACGGCACGGATATCCTTAACTCTTAAGATCTCCTTAGGATCGATCTTACCGTCGATGATCTGGTCGCCGGCTTCGATTACCTGACCGTCAGTAACTGTGAGGGTAGCGTGAGAAGGAACCTTGTACTCCATCTTCTCGATGGGGTTGCCCTTGATGTCCTTGATAGGCTCAACGCCCTCGTCGTACTTAGGTGTAACAACGATAGTCTTCTGCTTTGTCTTCTCGTTCTCAACGATCTTAACTTCGCCGGGAACAGAGGAGATGATTCCGTGACCCTTAGGATCTCTTGCTTCGAAGATCTCAGTAACTCGGGGGAGACCCTGTGTGATATCTTCACCGGAAGCAGCGATACCGCCGGAGTGGAACGTTCTCATCGTAAGCTGTGTACCAGGCTCACCGATTGACTGTGCAGCGATGATACCGACTGCTTCACCGACTGCAACAGGACGGCCTGTTGCGAGGTTGATACCGTAGCACTTGGAGCATACGCCTCTTCTGGAACGGCAGTCGAATACTGATCTGATCTTGAGCTTGCCCAAGTCTTCGATCTCCTGTCTTGAGAGGATCTTGCCTGCAGCTTCTGCCTCAGCAACCTTTGCAGCGACCTTCTTGTCACGCTCAGCGAGCTTCTCAGGTGTCTCGGCACCCTTGATCTTAACGGAATCCTTAACAGCCTGTCTTGCTTCCTCAGCATCCTTCTTAGCGAGTTCAACTGACTTGCAGATGTCTTCAGCCTTGAGAGCGTCGATCAGCTCGTTCTTCTTAACGATGACTTCGCCTGTCTGGTAGTTGACGATATCTTCAGCTGCATAACGGCCATAGAGACGGTCGTTAAGGGACTTGATAACGTTAACGTGCTTGTTGGAAACCTCTGTGATCTCCTTAACCCATGTGAAGTCGTCTGTACCGCAGTCTTCCTCGGTAACAACAACTGCCTGGGCAACGTCAACGAGACGTCTTGTGAGGTAACCTGACTCAGCTGTCTTAAGAGCCGTATCAGAGAGAGCCTTACGCGCACCGTGTGAAGAGATGAAGAACTCGAGCACGTTCATACCTTCACGGAGGTTGGACTTGATCGGGATCTCGATCGTGTTACCGGTTGTATCCTGCATAAGTCCACGCATACCTGCGAGCTGCTTGATCTGGTTGTTGGAACCACGGGCACCGGAGTCAGCCATCATTCTGATCGGGTTGTAGATGTCAAGGTTGTCCATCAACGCACGTGTGATGTTGTTTGTTGTCTCAGACCAAACCTTGGTAACCTCGTTATGACGCTCTGTCTCTGTGAAGAATCCTTCTTCAGCAGCTTCGTTGATCTCTTCAACTCTCTCATCACCTTCAGCGATCATCTTATCCTTGATGTCAGGGATGATCATGTCTTCGATACCGATGGAGATACCGGAGATGGTGGAGAACTTATAACCCATTGCCTTAACGTCATCGAGGAATACTGTTGTTCTCTCGAGGCCGTGAATGGCAATGCACTTGGCGATGATCTTTTCGAGCTTCTTCTTACCGAGAGCAAACTCGAACTTAACTTCCTTATCAGGATTCTCAGCCTTGATCTTGGCAGCGCGTGCCTTCTGGCTCTCAAGCTTCTCGAAGTCAATCTCGAGCTTTAAGCGATTCTCAGGCTTTGTTCTGTCAACGAAGCCCAAGTCCTGAGGAACGATCTGGTTGAAGATGAATCTTCCGAGTGTGGACTCAACAAGACCTGTCTCAACCTTGCCGCCTATCTCTCTGGAGATACGGACCTTGATCATGCTGTGGAGAGTGATCTGGTGCTCGTCATATGCCATCTGTGCTTCGTCGATGGATGCGAAAACCATGCCCTCGCCCTTATCGTTCTGTACTTCCATTGTGAGGTAGTAGCAGCCGAGGATCATATCCTGTGTAGGAACTGTAACCGGCTTACCGTCCTGAGGCTTCAGGAGGTTGTTTGTAGAGAGCATGAGGAATCTTGCCTCTGCCTGAGCCTCTGCAGAAAGCGGTACGTGTACAGCCATCTGGTCTCCGTCGAAGTCTGCGTTAAAGCCTGTGCAGACGAGCGGATGGAGCTTGATAGCACGACCTTCAACGAGTACAGGCTCGAATGCCTGGATT
>JAILMZ010000094.1 GCA_024692105.1 Saccharofermentans sp. | reverse complement strand
GAGATCAGAGAGGATGTAAGACTTAAGTACAGATACTTGGATCTCCGTAACCAGAAGGTCAAGGACAACATCATCTTCAGATCCAATGTCATCGCATTCCTGAGACAGAAGATGACCGAGATGGGCTTCCTCGAGATCCAGACTCCTATCCTCACGAGCTCTTCACCTGAGGGCGCCAGAGACTATATCGTTCCTTCCAGAAAGTTCAAGGGCAAGTTCTACGCTCTTCCCCAGGCACCTCAGCAGTTCAAGCAGCTGCTCATGGTATCCGGCTTCGATAAGTATTTCCAGATCGCTCCCTGCTTCAGAGACGAGGATGCAAGAGCAGACAGGTCTCCGGGAGAGTTCTATCAGCTCGACTTCGAGATGAGCTTTGCAACACAGGAAGACGTGTTCAGGGCAGGTGAGGAAGTCCTCACAGCTGCATTCGAGAAGTTCGCACCCGAGGGCGCGGCAGTTACCGCAGCACCTTATCCGGTCATCCCTTACAAGCAGGCAATGCTCGAATTCGGTACGGACAAGCCTGACCTCAGGAACCCTCTGAGGATCATCGACGTTACAGAGTTCTTCTCCAGATGTACATTCAAGGCATTCCACGGCAAGACCGTACGTGCGATCAACGTTCATGCGAAGCTGTCCAAGGGACAGCACGAGAAGATGCTCAAGTTCGCTCAGGACGAGCTCGGAATGGGCGGCCTCGGCTACCTCGAAGTCCTCGAAGACATGAGCTACAAGGGACCTATCGACAAGTTCATACCTGACGACATGAAGACTGAGCTTAAGGACATCGCAGGCCTCGAAGCAGGCGATACGATCTTCTTCATCGCAGACAACGAGGCACGTGCATGCGAGTGCGCAGGCCAGATCAGGAACGAGCTCGGCAAGCGTCTCGACCTTACAGAGAAGAACGCGTTCAGATTCTGCTTCGTCAACGACTTCCCGATGTTCGAGAAGGATCCCGAGACAAGAAAGTACATCTTCACGCACAATCCTTTCTCCATGCCCCAGGGCGGCCTCGAGGCTCTCGAGACAAAGGAACCCGGCGAGATCCTCGCATACCAGTACGACATCATCTGCAACGGCGTCGAGCTCTCTTCCGGTGCGGTAAGAAACCACGACCTGCAGATCATGAAGAAGGCTTTCGAGATCGCAGGATATTCAGAAGAAGACCTCAAGACCAAGTTCGGTGCTCTCTACAACGCATTTAAGTTCGGCGCACCTCCGCATGCCGGCATGGCTCCCGGAGTCGACCGTATGATCATGCTCTTAAGAGGTGAGGACAACATCAGGGAAGTAATCGCATTCCCGATGAACGGCAACGCACAGGATCTCCTCTGCGGCGCGCCCGGCGACGTTACCGAGCAGCAGCTCAGAGAAGTACACATCAAGGTAAGGCAGTAAACTTTGAAAGTATATTTCCTGACATTAGGATGCAGAGTAAACCGTTACGAGACAGACGCCATGCGGCGCCTGTTTCTCGATAAGGGGTTCGAAGTGACGGAAGAACCCGACGAGGCTGACTGCTGCGTTGTCAACACATGCTCGGTAACGGGCGAGGCTGACCGCAAGTCGCATCAGATGCTCCGGAAGATGGCAAGGCTCAGTCCCGATGCCGTTATCGTGGCCACGGGCTGTTCTGCCGAGCTTGCAGACGGCGTGCTGGACTGCGACCTTATCGTAGGCAACCGCGAGAAGAACACCATCGCAGACCGCGTCATCGAATACCTTGAGAAGCAGGGGACACATGAACACACCGCTTCTCACACAAGGCCTGAAGTAACTAAGAAAGATGATTACCATGACTTTGGTTCTGTCTTGTCTCCCGAAGGCACAAGAGCCTTCATGAAGGTCGAAGACGGATGCAACAACTTCTGCACATACTGCGCGATACCTTATGCCAGAGGCAGGGTCGCAAGCAGGGATTTTGATTCATGCGTGGAAGAGGCAAAGTTCCTCGCATCTTCCGGCTACAAGGAGATTACCATCTCAGGCATACATCTGTGTTCTTACGGCAAGGACAGGGGCGAAGACATCATGTCGCTATTAGAGCTCCTTAAGGCCATAGATTCGATAGAAGGAGTCGAGAGGCTTGCATTGGGTTCTCTTGAGCCGATGTCCATGACGGACGCGTTCATAGACGGCCTTGCAGAACTTAAGCATCTTTGCCCGCACTTCCATCTGTCGCTTCAGAGCGGATCTGATACAGTCCTAAAGAGGATGAACAGAAAGTACGATACTGCGCAGTACGCAGAGCGCGTGGGAATGCTAAGGGAAAGATTCCCCGGCATGTCCCTTACGACAGACATCATCACGGGCTTTCCCGGCGAGACCGAAGAGGAGTTTGAGCAGACGTGTGATTTCGCGAAGAAGATGGGATTTGCTAAGATACACGTCTTCCCGTATTCCGAGAGGGAAGGCACGGCAGCTGCTGCCATGTCCCAGATGGACATGTCCGTAAGGAAGGCTCGCGCGGCAGAACTCATAAAGATCTCGGACGGACTTGCCGCGGATTTCGCATCAGCGATGACCGGCAAGGAGGCAGAGGTGCTCGTCGAGACCTGCGGAAACGACATTCCCGAGGGATATACCGCAAACTATGTCCGCACCAGGATCAACGTGAGCGCGAAAGAAGCGGGCATCAAGGCCGGAGACATCGTCAGGGGAACGGTTACGGGAAGCGACGGCGCTTTCTGTGCGATGGATTTAAGATTTAAATAAATTTTTAGAAAATACACATTTATTATGTTAGAATGTCTCTGTAGGATTTAGGAAAAGTTATCGGAGGCAAACTTGATCAACGACAGCACAGCAAAATTCAATCTCTCGGGCGATCAGTCTGCTGATGTGCAGGCTCTCATGACGTATGTCCTGAGCGCTCTTAAGGAGAAGGGTTATAACCCCATCAATCAGCTTGTCGGTTACTTCATCTCCGGCGATCCTACTTATATCACGAGCTACAAGGGCGCGAGAGGACTTATCAAGAGGATCGACAGAGACGAGCTTCTTGAAGTCATCATCAACGACTACTGCTCGAGACTGTAAGGGGTACGATGCCTCCATCCAAAGGTAGAGTAATGGGAATCGATTTCGGGACCAGGCATATCGGTCTCGCGCTTTCTGATGAATCCAGGATACTTGCGACAGGGTACGAGACCGTCAACTGGAACGGCAGGGACCCCGAATGGGCGCTTGACCGTATCTGCACGATAATAAAAGAGATGAACGTTACCGCTCTCGTTATCGGAAGGCCCACCAGGACTGACGGCGAGAGATCCGAGACACAGGAGAAGGCGGAGGAGTTCGGCGCGGAACTGGAAAAGAGGTCCGGCCTTACACCCGAATACAAAGACGAACGCTTTACGACGGTAATGGCTTCCAGATATCTTCACGACTGCAATGTTAAGGCCAAGAAGCAGAAAAAGGTCATAGACCAGGTCGCAGCCGAAATAATCCTCCAGGAGTATCTCGATAAATTAAGAAGCACTTAATATGCTATAATTAATAATTATGTTTTTTGAGGAGGCATGATTATGGCTGACGAGCTTCTTAACAATATGCTTGATATGGATGAAGAGGACCGCAAGATCGTCCTTGAAGATGAAGAGACAGGTGAAGCGATCGAGTTCATCCTTGATGATGCTTTTAAGTTTGGCGGCAAGGACTATGTTGTCCTCTTAAGACCCGTCGACGATCCCGAATACGACTATGAATCCGTTATCATGGAATCCGTTGAAGAAGACGGTGAGATGCTTCTTCAGACAATTCCCGAGAAGGAAGCTGACGTAATCTACGATTATTACGACAAGCTTTGCGACGAGCTGTACGGCGATGAAGAATCAGACGAGTAACAGTCACTCGGGCAATCTTCGCAAGAAGCGCGCCATGCAGGCCGAGCGCAAGGCCAAGCTTGCAGGCGAACATCTGAAGAACAGCGGCGAGGACGAGCTTATCGTCATCAGGGATCCTTACAACAAGAAGGATTATTATCTGTCTGTCATCGATACCTTTGTCATCAACAAGAAGGAGTATATCGTCATGTACAACTATGCTCCGGATGACGGCAATCATGACAAACCCGAGCTCGTGATAATGAGGACGGAGTACTCGAAGAACGGTGACCAGCTTTTCTATTCGATCAAGGACGGCACCGAGCTCGAGACCGCGTTCGTGTATTTCATGAGACGTTACTATAATTCGGAGACGCCCGATGCAAAGGCGAGAAGGGGCGTCTCTCAGGGAGCTGATCCCGAATGAGTTTTCTTTCAAAGGCAGGAAGATATGCACTGGCCCTTTTCCTTGGGCTGGTGGTCGTATGCCTTTATCTCGCAATGTCATTTATTGCTTTTTACGGCATGGAGTTCTTCGGCCTGAGTACCGATACCTATGAGGGTGTGTATACGCTCATCTCATCGGTCCTTGTCATCATCTGCTTCCTGATCTACAACAGGTTCTCAGCGCCCGTTAAGGAAAACAGATTCGTCAAGACCAGAAAGATAAGTGCTTTTGAAGTGCTTCTCCTTGTCATAATTGGTCTCGGCCTGGTGGGTTTCGTGACTTCGTATCTAAGCGTGTTCATCCTCGTGTCTGATTATCTTGCGCCCGTCCAGCAGGAAGTGGCAAGCTACGAGGATTCCGTGGACCGTTTTGCGGAAGTCGCACAGGAGACCGTACCGCTCTGGGATTCATTCATCTACGCTTTTACCATGGCATTCCTCATTCCTCTCAGCGAGGAACTGGTCTTCAGGGGAGCATTGTTCGGACACTTCTCGCGTGCATTCAAGCCATGGGTGTCAGTGGTGCTGACGGCCGCGTTCTTCGGCCTTATGCACGGCATGTCGATACATATCGGCTATGCCCTCATCTGCGGACTCATCATCACGTTCTGCTATTATTACACGGGAAGCCTGGTATCTTCGTTCCTTTTGCATTCGCTGTTCAACATACTGGGATCGTCGGTTCCTTTCCTGATCAGTGAGATAATCACTCTTCCCAAAGAGACACAGTCCCAGATCAATATCACGAGTAATCTTATAACGATACTTTCCATGGTACCTGCGGTATTCGCATTTATCACGCTGGTAAGATACAGCAAGAAACGCATGAAAGCGGAGGCAGAGGCTAATTCTGCCGAAGCGCCGATCGCAATGGAGGCTGCAGCAGCCGATGAATAAGCTCGACCGGTTCAGATACGGCAATACCAGAAGGAAGAACCTGACGATCGCAGGCATCGTCAGCGTTACTGTCATACTGCTTGCCGGCATACTTCTGGTTGCGGTCGGAATATTCAGTTACCGTACGGAGCTCGTTACCTTAAGGGCGACTTCCGTCGATGCGGACAATACTTTCGGAGGCGCGGGAGTAAACCTTAATGCCGTGCCGAACGTCAACCTGATAGCAGATCCTTCTTTCGAGATGTCTTCCGACTATCTTACTTTCGTTGTCGCATCGGTCGACAGCGGCGCCATCTATCTCGAACCTGAAGACATCGAGAAACAGGGTGTCTCGGGAGAAGAGCTGGCAGGCGATCTTGTCAGGATCCTGTCGATCGACGAGAACGGCACGATGAGCGAGAGATATACCGGAACATGTACCGGCTACGAACCCGCAAGACTCAGTTCGATCGAACTCATCGACGATGAATCGGGACTTCTGGCAGGAGAGAAGATGATCAGCGTTATAGACTCCTCCAATTCCTATACGGCACTGACCGAGGATGGCAACATTGTCTGCAACATCGGTGCCGATACGCAGGAAGCATCAATAGACCTCAAGAACAATGAGATGATCGTGGGAATCGAGTCGACTGATGCCGGCATCTATGCGATAAGCTCCGCAGGCAATGTCTTTATGGCGGCAGACGGACGCAACTTCAGCGCGCTTGCTTCCGCCGAGGGTTTTGAATCCCATAAGGAGACTCCCGTTACGGCAGCAGACAGCAGCATTTTCGCAGCCGCATATCCGGACGGAACGGTCCTGATGGTATCGAACGGTTATGTCACATGTGCGCAGATCCCTACTGAAGGAAGGATCGAGAGATTTACTTCGGCAGGTACGGGATTCCTCGCTTCGGATTCAAACGGAAAAGTATATTACTCCGGCAACGGTTTTGTGTTTGAACAGCTGACCGGCGTTCTGGAAGACGGCATTACCATTACCGGTATCAGCGGTCAGGGATCCAAGTTCTATATCCTGACATCAGACGGCGTGATCACGGTGATCGATGCTGAAGACGGCATGTCGGTAACGACGCTTGAATCCTGCAAGGATAACGGAACGGCATATAGGGATATCTGTGCATCGGATTCGGGAAAGATCGTGCTCGTATCCGATAAGGGTACATGCACTGCGATATACGAAGCAAAAGACGAGTGCACGGTATTTACCGGCGAGAACGTCGTCGTGGAGGATGTTTTCGGGATCGAAGGAGACAGGATAGTCTATTCTTCCGGCGGCAAGCTCTACCGTGCGGCGATCCTTTCCGGTCTTTCTATGGAAGGTTCGATCCCCGAGGATGCGATCATCAGCGGAGACATCTGCGTTGTGGAGAACGCGAAAGCACCCGTGGCAGTCTATACGGCAAGCGATGATGCAGCCTGGGACGAAGCAACGGACAGCAACTGGAGCTGCAGCGGCGCGGACACTGCCGTCGTTACCTGCGAGAGACCTGACGGAAAGGGCCTGTGTGCAATGCTCGCAGGATCGGGCAAGGGCGTGCACATCATGTCGCAGAAACTGAACGGTACGTCTTCCGACTGTTTCACCGAAGACACATTCTACAGGATCAGCCTTTCTGCGATGAGCTATGACGAGGACGTTACCATCAAGGTGTGGGTATACGGCGATACTTTCGGTACGCAGGGTTTCGTGATCAACAATGTCGGCGAGAACTTTAAGGAATACAGCTATGTCTTTGCCGTAACCAAGAGCATGACAGGCGACGATACCGTAAGGTTCAATATCTCCGTCGAAGGCAGCAAGACTGTCCTGATAGACGATGTCTACCTCGGTCCCGATGAGTACAGCACGGCAGGCATCCCCGAGTATTACCAGACAAGACTGATAGACAGCGGTCTGTCCGTCATAAGGCTCGACAACCTGATGTTTGGTTCGAGCGGATTCTGCCGCAACGCGTTCTACGGCCTGAGCAAGGATTCCGTCTCGGCGCAGATCGTGTCTGCCGAGTACGGCGGAGCAGTCAAAGTTTCCGCGTGCAATTCCCTTGAAGACAGTTTAAAACTCGTAAGCGCATGTGAGGCAACACCGTGGTTCGTTATAGGTTCTGCCGCTTCGCAGAGCGACATAGACAATTTCCTCGAGTATCTGTGCGGCTCGGTATCTTCGGTATATGGCAGCAAGAGAATCGATAACGGAACGGCGCTTCCGTGGAGCAGACAGTTCGACAAGATGATCGTCGAGATATGCGACAGCGAGAACTGTTTCGCGAGCGATACGCAGAAGGCTTCTTACGTCAACTGCGTCATGGCGATGTTCGCCGCTTCCGAGTATTACGCAGACGTCAAGGATAAGATCATATTCTTAGACGGCATGGATTATTCCGGCGGTACGATGCTGTCCGGTGCAGACAGCCACGCGATGCCCGTTGAGGCTGATTTCGCAGATGCCCAGGCAACATCTCTCGAGAACATCCAGAGCGCGCTGGGCTTGGCGCAGTATAATTCCCCGCACGTTGCGACAGCAGCTTCCGGCGGCGAGTTCATATCGAGCCTGTCCTGCGGCAAGAGCATCAACGCGGGCGAGTTCGTCTCGCTCCTCATAAGCGATGATGCTGACTTCATATCGACTGCGGCCGTTGATCTTGATTCGAGCTTTGTACCTGCCCAGTACGGCGGAACGGGTGTCTTTGCTGATCCCGAATGCGCGGACACGGTGCTCTCTACGATCAATATCATCAACTGCTGTAAGGACATGCCTGAAGTGTACATGGAAGCATCCGAGCCTCTCGATGCCGCATCACCGGAGTCTGTCGAGCTCCTTGCTTTGAACTGTGTATGGAGTGCTTATTCGGGCAACGGCTACCACTACATCGTCGTCGCTAACCCTTCGGATTCCCAGCAGAACTTCCTTTTGAGCGTATCGGCATTCCTCGGCGCGGGTGCAACTGTCGAAAGATATTCTTCGACGGGACAGCTCCTTACGACCAGGAGTTATGCAATGAAGTCAATGAGATACACGCTCCAGCCGGGAGAGTTCATTATCGTAACGGTAAAGGATATCGAGAGTTAACCGAGACTGTCCAGGAAAGCCTTTACGGCCTTGTCTTCGCCGCTCTTCCAGGCTTTGCAGATCTTACGCGCTTCAGCTTCATCCGCACATAAGAAAGAGACATTGAACGACCTGCCTTCTCTGTCTGAGAAGAGCGTGACCTTGAACTTGCCGTTTTCTTCCGGGGTGATCTCAGTGGTGATGCTGGTCTTCTCGTTTTTGATCTCCGTCAGCTTCTTTGCTACCAGCTTCAGGTGTTCAAGCAGGGGCTGACTTACGGCAGGGAGTACTTCGTCCAACATGGCGCTTCCGCCGCTCGTGATGGTAAGGGTCTCGGTACCGCCCAGGGCTTCGGTCACACCGCTTGTCTCGAAATGCTTATCGATGAGGTTGCCTGCGGTGAGCTCGCTGTAGGCCTGGTTGAAGGTGAAATAGTTCATATAAAGGGAATCAGCCGAGTTCTCCTCGAGCATGTTGAAACTGATCCCGGGAACCGCCCTGACCAGGTAAAGTATGTAGATTTTCGCCTCTGCGATTGAAATATCAGCCATGTGTTAGATTATACCGCTTTTTTTATGCAAAATCAGGCAAAAACAGGGTGCATAATCGGCACCTCGGGTGATATACTCTGTATGTTTTGGAAATAACAGTACAAGGAGAGGTTATATGATTAGTTTTGATTATCAGAATGCACTCAAGTTCATCGGCGGACAGGAAGCTGTCGACAGGATGGAGCCCCAGATCAAGACGGCTTCTGACATGCTTCACAAGAAGAACGGCCCCGGCAATGATTTTCTCGGTTGGCTCGATCTTCCTTCCAAGTATGACAAAGAGGAATTCTCCAGAATCCAGAAGGCTGCTCAGAAGATCAGAAGAGATTCTGACATCCTCATCGTTATAGGTATCGGCGGTTCTTACCTCGGAGCAAGAGCAGTTATCGAACTCCTCGGTCATTCTTTTGCTTCCGCAGCTTCCAAGAAGCTCAGAAAGAGCCCGATGATCCTTTTCTGCGGTAATTCTATCAGCGCTACATATCTTGCAGACATGATGGAGATCATCGAAGGAAAGAACATCTCACTGAACATCATCTCAAAGTCCGGTACGACAACAGAGCCTGCCATCGCTTTCCGCATCCTTCGCGCTTACATGGAGAAGAAGTACGGCAAGGAAGAGGCTAAGGCAAGGATCTATGCCACAACAGACAAGGCAAGGGGAGCTCTCAAGGGCCTCGCAGACAAGGAAGGCTATGAGTCTTTCGTAGTACCTGATGACGTAGGCGGAAGATTCTCCGTTCTTACGGCTGTAGGTCTTCTTCCGATCGCAGTTGCAGGCATCGACATCAGAGAGCTCATGAAGGGCGCAAGAGATGCATCCAAGGCATACAAGAAACTTCCTTTCGCAGAGAACCCCTGCTATCAGTATGCAGCAGTACGTAACTGCCTGCTCAGATCCGGTTACTCCACAGAGGTCATGGTCAACTACGAGCCTTCTTTCCACTACATGACAGAGTGGTGGAAGCAGCTCTACGGTGAGTCCGAGGGTAAGGACAGAAGAGGTATCTTCCCGGCAGGCGTTGATAACACGACAGACCTTCACTCCATGGGTCAGTTCATCCAGGACGGCGCAAGGATCATGTATGAGACAGCCGTACAGATCGACAATCCCAGAAAGTCTTTTGAGATCCCGAACGATCCCGAGAACCTCGACGGTCTTAACTTCCTTTCCGGCAAGGATATGAACGAAGTAAACGCAAAGGCAATGCAGGGTACCATCCTTGCTCATGTTGACGGCGGTGTTCCGAACCTCATGATCCACATGCCCGAGCAGAATGCTTACTCTCTTGGTGAGCTCATCTACTTCTTCGAGAAGGCTTGCGGTATCTCCGGATATCTCCTCGCTGTAAATCCTTTCAACCAGCCCGGCGTTGAAGCTTACAAGAAGAACATGTTCGCTCTTCTCGGCAAGCCCGGCTACGAGGATCAGAAGGCTGAGCTCGAGGCAAGACTCAACGGCTGATATTACAGAATTTAGAATTGCAAAAGGCTGTCTCAATTACTGAGGCAGCCTTTTTTATGTCCTTTTGTACAGCAAATCGTACTGCACTGCTGTACGAATTGCTGTAGACATCTGTTTTTGTTTGTTGCCTGTGAGAAGCGTATAATATTCTGCATGGGCAATATGTTGGATTATTTAACATGGAGGGGAGACCTGACATTTGAACAGGACCCTTTCAACGATATCGACGCACTCCTGCTGTCGACGCTGTCTTATGTAGATTTCTCGGACGTCGTTCCTGGTTTCGGCGGTGGCAAGATAAAGATGAAGGATGCGGCAAAGAAGTTTTTCGAGCTGCACCCGAACGCAGAGCTTGAGGTTAGCAAGGAGTTCATAAGTTACGGTCCCTCACTGCTGAGAGATCTCGGTAAGTCAGAGCGCTTCAAGAATGCGTATCTGCAGAATTACGTGGATGATTCCGATGTGGGCAGGGAGATTCAGTTTGCAGCCTTGGAGATCGACACTTCTGACGGAGTGGCCTTCTTCTCGTACCGCGGAACTGACGACAAGATCGTCGGCTGGAAAGAGGATTTCAACCTGAGCTATATGACCGTTCCCGCTGAGACAGAAGCGGTAGATTATATCCACAAAGCGATGATGGGCAAGAGGTGCAAACTGCGTGTGGGCGGACACTCCAAGGGAGGACACCTCGCGATCTATGCCGCATCGGTCGTTGAGGATAAGTTCGTTGACAGGGTATTAAACGTATACAGTTTTGACGGTCCGGGCTTCGGCTTTAACCGTGAGATAATGGATACTGAGCAGTTCAAGGACTTAAGACCCAGGATAAAGAAATACATCCCCCAGACTTCCATAGTCGGAAGGCTTCTCACAAATGCGGTCGTTCCCGTCGTCGTGAGGAGCAACGAGCAGGGAATCATGCAGCACGATCCGCTCTCATGGCAGCTGGAAGGCAAGGCCTTTGAGACGTGTGAGACAACGGATAACATCAGCGATGCTTTCGATGAATCGATGACCATATGGCTGAACGAGATGAGCTTTGATGACCGCAAGGTGTTCGTGGATGAGTTGTTCTCCGTTTTCGAGGCATCGGGATGCGAGACGCTCAGCGCGATGACAAAGGTCGGTATGCGCGGTACCAGAAACATGATCGTCCGCATGAGAGAGATAAGAAACGATTCCGGCGAGAAGGTAAGAGCACTGGTCAAGATGTTCTTCGTCAACTTCAATGCACTGAATGACGGAGGCAATATGCTGGGACTGGTCGCGGGGATCAAAAGCAGAAACGATAAGTAATATTTATTCTGACTGTCTTGTGAATAATGAGCCGTAGATCATTGAATTGAGTCGCGGCATCAAGGTCCGTAAATCAAACGGAAGATCATCAGTATCATATGTAAACAGGATATCCAGATCCGGGATAAGCCCGGCTTCTGTATACATAATATATTTGTTCTTTGTTGTCTTCAGATAGTTGACAAAGTTCATCAGTCCCAGATGTTCGTGAAATTTGCAACAATCGATTTCTTTGATGTATACGACGAAATCAGGATAAATGGGTTTATTCATTCCGTTAATCCAAACTTCGGGTTCGTACTTGAAAGGAATACCGTTCGTTGTATAGAACTCGGCAATCTCTTTCTCTGCAACAGATCTGTAGTAAATGCCATTGAAAAAGTATTTCTTAGATTCAGGATAGTATGGATCTGCATCGTTTTTTAACGAATCGAAATACGCATGGTCAAGAGCCACGCGTTCACCGTTACCTATGTTGAACATACGCACAACTGTACGCGGAGTTATATCATCGGGAATCGGTCCTTTGAAGTGACTATGCCATATGCATTCGGCAACATTCAGTTGTTCTTCATATTGTTCGCGTTTCTCGGCCAGTCCAAAATAGTATCTGCCTTTCTCGGTCTTTCGGGTAAACATATGACCGTTAACGATACAAACGGGAGTTTTGATACTCCTGATAGATCTGATGTGCAGTGACGTATCCGGCAGCTTTGAAAGAGCCATTTTGCAAGCATTGATCTTAAGTGCGAGCCACTCTCTGGGAATGTAATTTGTATTAATCTGTTTCATATTAGAATCTTAGCGGCTTATTGTGCTGAAAACCACGTCAAAAACCCGACAAAAACGACGCGTTTCAAATACGTTTTGAAAAATGAAAAAAATGCAAACCAAAATTAAACAAAAAGCCTTTGTTTTAAGTTCTGTTTTGATTTTTCGCAAATCACAAAACGAAAACGAAACAGCACCACCTCAAAGATTCGACTGGCAAAATCATTAAAAAGCAGACAAAAAATCAGCCGCCTGTAAGGGCGGCTGAAATGGTTTTTCTTGTCAGCAGGACTTACTTTGCAACGATGTTTGCAAGTCTTCCCTTAACATAGATGAACTTGACGATGTTTCTTCCGGCAAGTACGCCCTCGAGTCTTGAATCAGCTTTTACGATAGCCTCGACTGCGTCCTGGTCAGCTTCGGAAGGGATGTTTACCTTGAACTGTACCTTGCCGTTGATCTGTACTGCGATCTCGATCTCGTCCTTAACGAGAGCGGACTCGTCGCACTCAGGCCACTTCTGGTTAAAGATTGAATACTCGTTGCCGAGTGCATCGCACCAGAGATCCTCCGTGAAGTGAGGAGCGAACGGAGCGAGTACGAGGAGCAGAGTCTCGACAGCCTTGCGGTAGAGCTCGGGCTTGAAGCCTTCTGTCTGTGTGTATTTCGAGATGGCATTGAGAAGCTCCATGAGACGTGCAACAGGTGTGTTGAACTGGAATCTCTCGATGTCGAACGTAGCGCTCTTGATCGTGTAGTTGATCGCGTAGTTGAGTTCCTTGTCGTCCTTTGTAAGGTCAGCAGGGATGCCGGATGCAGCCTTTGCGGCATCGGGGATCATTGCCTCGATACGTCTGAAGAACTTAACGATGGCCTGCAGACCGGAATCAGACCAGGGACCGCCCTCGGTGTAAGCGAAACCGAAAGCGAGGTATGTTCTGAATACGTCTGAACCGTACTTGTCGATATACTCGTCGGGAGCGACCGTGTTGCCCTTGGACTTACTCATCTTCTGTCCGTCGGAACCGAGGATTACACCCTGGTGTACGAGGCTCGTGAAAGGCTCGTCGAAATCAAGCATGCCCATATCGCGCATGGCCTTTGTGAAGAACCTTGCGTAGAGCAGGTGCATGCATGCGTGCTCGGCGCCGCCGACGTACTTGTCGACAGGGCAGAGCTTGTCGATCTTCTCGCGGCTGAACATCTCTGATTCGTTCTTGTTGTCGCAGTATCTGAACTGATACCAGGAAGAGTCGACGAAAGTATCCATCGTATCGGGATCTCTTCTTGCATCGCCGCCGCACTCGGGGCACTTGCAGCTCATGAAGGACTCGCACTTGGCAAGAGGGCTCTCGCCGTCTGGTGTGAACTCAACGTCGTAAGGGAGTTCTACGGGGAGCTGGTCCTCGGGTACGGGTACAACACCGCACTTCGGGCAGTGGATCATCGGGATCGGAGTGCCCCAGTAACGCTGACGTGAGATGAGCCAGTCTCTCAAACGGAAGTTGACCTTCCACTTACCCATGTCAATCTCGGCAAGCTTTGCGACGATAGCCTTCTGAGCATCGTGCATCTCCATGCCGTCGAACTCGCCGGAGTTTGTGAGGTAACCTGTCTTCTCGCAGTACGGAAGTTCATCGTCGACGCCCTTCTCGGACTGGATGACGCGGATGATATCGAGGCCGTACTTGTGCGCGAAATCGAAGTCTCTCTCATCGTGGGAAGGAACTGCCATGACAACGCCCGTACCGTAACCTGCGACAACGTAATCTGCTGCCCAGATCGGAACCTTGCGGCCGTTAAGCGGGTGGATGGCATAAGCACCCGTGAAGACGCCTGTCTTCTCACGTGTGGTGGACATTCTCTCGATCTCGGATACCTTTGCGGTAGCCTTCTTGTATTCTTCAACTGCTTCTCTGCAGTCGTCTGTCGTAAGCTTCTCGCAAAGCTCCGACTCAGGTGCGATGACTACATATGTGATACCCATGAACGTATCGACACGTGTGGTGAACACTTCGAGTTTAACGGGAGTGCCGTCTTCGCTTACGAGACGCTTTCCGTCCTTCTCGACATAAAGTGCTACCTGCGCACCTTCGGATCTGCCGATCCAGTTTGTCTGGAGCTTCTTTGTCTTCTCGGGCCAGTCGAGCTTCGGAAGATCGTCAAGAAGTTCCTGTGCGTAGTCGGTGATCTTGAAGAACCACTGTGTCATATTCTTACGGACAACTTCGCTGCCGCATCTTTCGCATGCGCCGTCAACGACCTGCTCATTTGCAAGAACGGTCTTGCAGGAAGGGCACCAGTTAACGGGTGCGTTCTTTCTGTATGCCAGGCCCTTCTTATACAGTTCGATGAAGAACCACTGGTTCCACTTGTAGTAGTCGGGCATGCATGTCTTGATCTCGTAGTCCCAGTCAACGGTCGTGCCCATTGCGCGGAGCTGCTGCTCCATCGTGTCTATGTTCTTTAATGTGGAATCCTTGGGATGAATGCCGGTCTTGATAGCGTAGTTCTCTGCGGGAAGTCCGAAAGAGTCGAAGCCCATCGGATGGAAAACGTTATATCCCTGCATCCTCTTCATTCTTGACCATGAATCGGTAAGGGAATAGTTATACCAGTGACCGAGGTGCAGCTTGGCGCCCGAAGGATATGAAAACATCTCAAGGCAATATAGCTTCTTGCCTTCAGCGTTGGGATCGTACTTGTAGAGTCCCGTCTCAGCCCATTTCTTTTGCCATTTACCGTCGGTCTCTTTTGAATAACTCATAGGTTATGCTCCTTATTACTTGTTTTAAACATCTAATTTTATCACCGAGCCTTATAAAATGAAACAATATTGTCACTCAGCTTTGCCCCATATTCGATTGATTTTTGATAAATTGAATGCAATAATTACTGTGTTTTAGTATGAACACAGGTGCCGCAAGGCATTTATCGATATATCTAGAGGTGAATAATTATGGGTTTAGGCATGGAGATCGGTGTCGATCTCGGAACCAGCAGTGTTTTGATTTATATCAGAGGAAAGGGCATCGTCCTTAAGGAACCCTCTGTCGTCGCAATAAACAGCAAGTCCGGTAAGGTCCTGGCAGTAGGTGAGGCAGCAAGCCTCATGCTCGGAAGAACTCCGGGTATCGTTGAAGCAATAAGACCTCTCCGTGAAGGTGTTATCTCCGACTTCCGTGCTACGGAAGTTATGCTCAAGGCATTCATCGGAAGAGTATGCACGGGTCTTAGAGCTTCTTACTTCAAGCCGACAATAGTCGTATGCGTTCCTTCGGTAATCACGCCCGTTGAACAGCAGGCTGTAGAGAATGCTTGCCGTCACGCAGGAGCTAAGGACGTGTTCCTTATCAGAGAGCCTATCGCTGCGGCAATCGGTGCAGGTATCGATATCACAAAGGCAGCAGGTTCCATGGTAGTCGACATCGGCGGCGGTACGACTGATATCTCGGTTATCTCTCTTTGCGAGCCTGTAGTAGATGCATCACTTAAGGTCGCAGGCGACAAGTTCGACGAAGCCATCATCAAGCACGTAAGAAAGAGACACAACATCCTCATCGGTGAGAAGACGGCAGAGAAGCTCAAGATCGAGATCGGCTGCGCTTATCCGAGAGATGAAGAACTTACATTGGACGTTCAGGGAAGAAACATCATCACAGGTCTTCCTTCGACAGTTACGGTATCTTCCACAGAGATGCTCGAAGCACTCGAAGAACCTATCACTCAGATCTTCGAAGCAGTACACAACGTTCTCGAGAGAACACCTCCGGAACTCATGGCTGATATCTCCCAGAGAGGTATCGTTATGACAGGCGGCGGTGCAATGCTCTATGGTCTCGACCACATGCTGTCGAACAGGATCGGCATCGACGTATACCTTGCTCAGGATCCTGTTTCCTGCGTTGTTATCGGTACAGGTAAGGCGCTCGACATGATGGATAAGTTCGCTGCATTAAGCGATAACTGATATCCATAGATAACAGTAAATATTTATCCCAGTCTATGAAGCATAGGCGGGGATATTTATTTGTTTTACAATGTTATAATCAGTAATCATGCGCAAACACTATCTCGATAATCTCAGATGGATATTTGTTCTTGTCCTGATACCTTACCATGCAGCTCAGGCGTGGAATACTTGGGGCGAGCCGAACTACATTTTCTTTGAAGGCAGCAGGGTCATCGCAAGCGTGATCGTATCCTTCAGTCCGTATTACATGCCGCTTCTTTTTCTCATCGCAGGCATCAGTTCGAAGTTTGCACTTGATAAAAGATCGTACGGACAGTTTGTCAAAGAGAGATTAAAAAGACTGCTCGTTCCGCTCTTGTTCGGCGTGCTTGTCTTCATGCCTGTCATGACATGGCTTGCTGACAGATTCAATTACGGATACGAAGGTAATCTGTTAAGCCACTATCCTGTATTCTTCACAAAATATACTGATCTGATAGGTGCCGACGGAGGATTCTCATTCGGTCAGTTCTGGTTCCTTTTGTATCTGTTTGTCATCTCTCTTATCAGCATCGGGATAATCGCTTTGCAAAAGAAGATCATCAAAAAGGAAACGGATGACATTCCTTTCTGGTTAATCCTTCTTCTCGGACTTCCGTTACCGGTCCTTGATAAGTTCCTTTCGATAGGCGGGAAGAGTCTTGCCTTATTCTTGTATGTGTATCTTCTCGGATACTATGTCTTCTCGAAAGACAAAGTCATCGATAAGCTGTCGCGGTTTGCTGTTTTAACAACATCTATAGGAGTGATATCAACAGCTGCAACGGTGTATCTTTTCCTGTGGTCTCCGGAAGAACATGCCGCGCTTAATACTGTGACGAGTTACATTTCGAAATGGTTCATGCTGCTGGCTTTGCTCGGTCTTGGCAAGAAGTTCCTCGATGTTAGAGGAAGCGTTACGGATTACTTCTCGAGAAGGTCTTTCCCTTTCTTCAGTTTCCATTTTATATTTGTCGTAGTGTTGCAGTATCTAATGGCTGAGTGTTTCGCGCAGAATACGTTCCTGCTTTACATTCTTCCGGTAATCGTAGCTTATATCCTGTCTTTCATCTGTGCAGGTATCTGCATAAGGATTCCCGTACTTTGTTTCCTTACCGGAATGAAGTATGTTCCTTCGGATAAGACAAAAAGGCCTTGATTTAAATTAGTGTTGACTATTCTTATTAAAGAGTGTTAGAATTCGCAAGAAGTCGGAATTACCGACATGCAGATTTGTTCCATTTATAATTTCATTTCCGCACTTATACAAATAATCGTATACTGTTTGAATTTTTAATTTTTCCCAGGAAAGGAAAACTATGAGCGAACTCGAAAATCTTGAGTTAAAGACCGATGCTGACCTTATGCAGATAGCAGTCGCATTTGGTGATTTTACTCCCGAGGAAGCAGCAACAAAATCGCGTGATGAATTGATCTGTGCGATCAGCGGTATGCTTCCTGCCAAGAAGAATGATGAAGCAGCGCCCGCAGCTGAAGAAGAGCCTGCAAAGGCTGCTCCCAAGAAGCGCGCCACACGCAAGAAGAAGGCTGACACAGAAGAGCCTGAAAAGGCTAAGGAAGAAGCTCCGAAGAAGACGAGATCTTCCAAGAAGGATGCCGCTAAGGACGCTGATTCCAAAGAAGAAAAGAAGCCTGCAAAGAAGCGCACTTCCAAGAAAGCAAAAGAAGAGGAAAAGGCAGATGCTCCTGCTGAAGAGCCTGCTCCGGCACCTGCAGAGCCTGTGGCAGAAGCACAGCCCGCATCAGAGCCCGAGAAAAAGGAAGAAGCTCCTGCTGCTGAAGCAAAGAACGAACCCGTACGCCAGGACCGCAAGGGCATGAAGTCCAAGAGAAGGAAGCTTTCCTTTGGTCCCGGACAGGACGTAAAGCAGGTCCCGACAACTGAAGGTGAGAATGCCGAAGGTGAAGCTGTTATTGAAGAACAGCCCGTTGAGATAGAGATCGAAGGCGTTCTTTCCATCGGCAATCCCGACAGCAACAAGAACGATTACTGCGGATTCGTCCACAGAAAGAATTATCTTCCCGGAGATGAAGATGCATATGTTCCCGGCCAGCTCATCAAGAGAATGGGTCTTAGAAGGGGAGACTTCATCAAAGGTTACATGCTCCCCAAGAGAGGCAAAGAGAAATATGCACCGTTAAGACGCGTTGTCGAAGTCAACGGCATCGAAGTCAAGGAAGACAACAACTACGAGAACATCAGGAAGAGACCGAAGTTCGAGAATCTCACTGCAATCTATCCTGATCAGAGACTTACTCTCGAGACTGAGAAAGAAGATATCTCCACGAGGATCATCGATCTGTTCTCACCTATAGGTAAAGGCCAGAGAGGTATGATCGTATCACCGCCGAAGGCAGGTAAGACAACACTCCTTAAGGCGATCGCGAAGTGTATCAGTCGTAACAACAAGGACATGCACATGATCGTGCTTTTGATTGATGAGCGCCCCGAGGAGGTTACGGACATCCGTGAGTCCATCGAGGGTGATAATGTAGAAGTGATCTACTCGACGTTTGATGAGCTTCCCGAGCATCATAAGCGTGTATCCGAGATGGTAATCGAGCGTGCCAAGCGTCTTGTTGAGCACGGACAGGATGTAGTGATCCTGCTTGACTCCATCACCAGACTGGCCAGGGCCTACAACCTGACGGTACCGCCCAGCGGTCGTACTCTGTCCGGCGGTCTTGATCCGGCAGCACTTCATATGCCGAAGCGTTTCTTCGGTGCAGCCCGTAATATGCGCGAGGGCGGAAGCCTCACCATCCTTGCAACCGCACTGGTTGAGACCGGCAGCCGCATGTATTACGTTGTCTTCGAGGAATTCAAGGGTACCGGTAACATGGAACTCGTTCTTGACAGAAAGCTCTCCGAGAAGCGTATCTTCCCGGCCATCGACATCACGCGCTCCGGAACCAGACGCGAAGACCTCCTCCTCTCCGAGGAAGAGCTAGAAGCAGTCAACCTGATCCACAAGGCCATCTCCGGCGCCA
>JAILMZ010000069.1 GCA_024692105.1 Saccharofermentans sp. | reverse complement strand
CTTGCTCATCTTGCCGCCGTCACCGAAAGTGATCCAGCCGTGACCGTATACCTTCTTAGGCAGCGGTTCGCCGAGCGCCATGAGGATCGCAGGCCAGATAAGAGAGTGGAACCTTACGATCTCCTTTGCCATTACGTGCATATCAGCCGGCCAGTACTTCTCGTAGTCGTCGTACTGATCGTTCATGAAGCCCAGCGCCGTGATATAGTTCGAGAGAGCGTCGATCCAGACATATACGATATGTCCTTCGTCGAAGTCTACCGGAACGCCCCATGTAAAGGATGTTCTGGATACGCAGAGATCCTGAAGTCCGGGCTCGATGAAGTTGTTGATCATCTCGTTGACTCTGGACTTCGGGTTAAGGAAATCCTTCTCCTCGTCAAGAAGCAGTTCCTTGAGCCTGGGTGCGAACTCGGAAAGCTTGAAGAAGTAAGCTTCTTCCGAAGCATCCGTTACTTCTCTTCCGCAGTCAGGGCACTTGCCGTCTACGAGCTGGCTCTCTGTCCAGAAAGACTCGCAGGGTGTGCAGTACTTGCCCTTATATTCGCTCTTGTAGATATAACCTGTGTCATAGAGCTTCTTGAAGATGCCCTGTACCGACTTGATGTGGTAATCGTCGGTAGTCCTGATGTATCTGTCATACGAGATGCCGAGCGTTGCCCAGAGCTTCTTGAAGTTGTCGACGATCTCGTCAACATAAGCCTTGGGTGCAACACCTGCCTCGGATGCCTTCTTCTCTATCTTCTGGCCATGCTCGTCAGTACCGGTCAGGAACATTACGTCATAGCCCTGCATTCGCTTCATTCGCGCGATGCAGTCGCATGCGATCGTCGTGTAGCAGTGTCCGATGTGCGGATTGCCCGACGGATAGTAGATCGGTGTCGTAATGTAAAACTTCTTGCTCTCGGTATCAGCCATGATGACCCTCCTGTTACCTTAGTTGAATAACTTGTTAATTATAATACAAGGGGACTGTTTTTCAAGAAAGTTCGAGCGTACGGGCGTACATCTCCTTTTTGCCGAGCCCCGTGGCCTTGGATACCACATGCGCGATGTCCTTTGTCGGCATTCCCTTCTCAATGAGGAGTTTTATGAGAGTGTCGGCATCGCAGGCAGATCCCGCTTCCGTTTTCGTACCGGCAGATGCGAGGGGCTCTAAGCATACGACGAACTCCCCGCGGGGCGCGTTCTCCTCGAAATGCTTCTTCGCCTCCGAGACCGTCAGCCTTATGACTTCCTCGTACTTCTTGGTAAGCTCGCGGCAGAAAGCTGCCTCTTTGTCTCCGAAACCTGCCTCTTCCAGTTCTTCTATGAGCTTTTGTATCCTGTGCGGAGCTTCGTACAGGACTATCGTCTCGCCGTAGGCTTTAAGCGCTTCGAGGCGGTCTCTTCTCTTCTTGCTCTCCTGGGGCAGGAACCCCTCGAAATGGTAATACCTCGTGGACAGCCCCGATATCGCAAGCGCGGACACGGCAGCAACCGGGCCGGGTATAACAGATACTTCGATGCCCGCTTCGACCGCAAGCCTGACCAGATCCTCACCGGGATCGGATATCGCGGGCATTCCCGCATCCGATACCTGTGCGACGGTCATGCCCTGCTTCATCATGTCTATCAGCACGGGGCCTTTTGCGGCCTTGTTATGTTCCTGATAGCAGAAGAGTTTCTTCGCTTCTATGCCCTTCTCCTTAAGAAGGATGCCCGTTACGCGCGTATCCTCACAGGCTATTACATCAGCCTCCGAGAGGACCTCTATTGCCCTGGGCGACATATCCGACAGATTACCGATCGGCGTTCCTACGAGATAAAGCAATCCGTGTGTTCCTCCTCATATATGGCGGCATACCTGGCCGTCCTTACGTTATTACCGTTATCGTCAGTCTCACTTAAGATGAGCGGCGGCAGCACCCTGAAATCGGCATTCGGTGCGCCCTTCTTGCCAGCCAGAAGCGACAGGAAACTGTCTTTGTTTGCAGTCGAATGCACGTTGATCAGCCTCGACGGTGCAAGGCCGTTCTTTTTGAACAGTTCCAGGCATTCGGGGAGCCTTTCTGCCGTCATGCACATGACGGTATAACCGCCTGAAGTGCGAGTTCTTTTGGATGCCGCGGAGATGAATGCTTCGAGATTGTCATCCCCGCCGAATCTTGATACGAGCGTCTCCGTGGAATTTCTGTCCGTATCGGTCGCAGGCCCCCTCTTGTCACTGAAGAACGGAGGGTTCATGAAGACCACGTCGTAACTCTCGGCTTTGACTTCCGCGGGAAGTTCCCTTATGTCGCACTTGAAGGCTCTCATCCTGTCTTCAACATGGTTGAGTTCGATGTTCTTCAGGAGTATCTCATAGGGCTTGTCCTGAAGCTCTATGCAGTCGATCTTCGTGACCGGAAGCCTTGCAGCCGCGCACATCGCGCAGGAACCTATGCCGCTCCCCAGTTCGAGCATCTTGGCCTTGCCTGCCTGTCCATGCCTTATGAAGCTTGCGGCAAACCATGCAAGAAGCACGCTCGCAGTCCCGAGCTTGAAGATGCTGTCATCCTGATACAGTCTGAAACCGCCCCGGCCCAGGTCGTCTATCTTAAGGTTGTCCATTTATTCAAACGTCTCGTCCCTCAGACCGCCGTTCCTGAGTTTTTCCAATTCTTTCTCTTCTTTCCATGCCTTATGGAACTTGAAGCAATAGACGACCGCATATATTCCGATCAAGGCTCCGCCCCAACCTGCGATCCTGCCGTATTCGATCGTCATGAAGATCATGTTGGCCACGCCGTATACAGCCAGTATGACCGCTGCCACACGGCTCTGCAGCAGGTGGATGATAAGACAAAGTATGATCAGTAATACTGAATCCGCGATGCCGAAGTATTCACCGAACACTACGACATTCAAGATAAAAGATATGACCGCCATGATATAACCCGCGATCGCACAGAAATAGATATTCTTCCTGATCTTGGTCATCTCGTCTGTCTTAAGGAATTCTCTTCTTGTCATATAATCACCCTCCTTATATGCAGATGAGACCATTATAGCAATTCACGGGGCCGCTTTGCAGGCAAAATGAAACCGGCGGGAATCACTTCCCGCCGGCCTTTAGTGTTCAGTTAAGATCTGATCAACCTTCGTTGATAGCTCCTACAGGGCAGCTGCCTGCGCAAGCGCCGCAAGAAACACAAACATCAGCATCGATATTGTACTGTGTATCGCCCTGAGAGATTGCACCAACGGGGCAACCGTCTGCACAAGTTCCGCATGAAACACATGCATCAGAAATAACATAAGCCATATTACAAATACCTCCTATAAGTACTTCGACTTTATTATTCACTATCGGATGGCGGTTAGGCAAGAGTAACAATTACCCACCTGACCGCTTCCATCCGCCGAAAGCCTTATTCTTCGCCCGTCGGAGCCTCTTCCGCACCGTTGTTCTTGCCGCCTCTGGCAGGACAGTTCTTGCAGCCGGACTTGATATCGGAATTGAGAGGCTCGAGATCTGCCCAGGGGAACTTCTGGATCTCAGTCTCATTCTCATTGGTGAACTTGACGCTTATCGTCTCTTCAATGTAGTTAACGTCATATACGACGCCCATGCCCTCGGGAGTCCTGATCCTCTTGCCCTGCTCGGGAAGCCTGTTGTGAGCATCCTCATACGCTTCCTTCTCGAACTGGAGGCAGCACATGAGCCTTCCGCACGCACCATTGAGCTTGCCGGGGTTAAGGGACAGTCCCTGCTGCCTTGCGAGCTTGAGGTTAACCGGCGCGAAATGGTTCAGGAAACAGCAGCAGCAAAGCTCTCTGCCGCAGATGCCGATGCCGCCGACCAGTTTCGCCTGGTCTCTTGAACCTATCTGTCTGAGCTCGATCCTCGTGTGGAACGCATAAGCTAAGTCCTTTACGAGTTCTCTGAAGTCGACTCTTCCGTCAGCCGTGAAGTAGAACACGACCTTCTTGCCGTCCAGAGTGAAAGCACAGTCGACGAGGTTCATCTCGAGACCTCTCTTGGTGATGAGTTCTCTGCACTTTACCATCGCATCCTTTTCCTTGGCACATTTCTCGTCATATGCCTTGAGGTCAGCTTCGGTCGCGATCCTCTTGATGGGAAGGATGCCTTCCGTGCTTTCATTTTCGAGGTCATAGGGTTCTTCGCAAACATGTGCGAGATCTATTCCCTGCTCCGTCTCTACGATAACGCTGTCTCCGATCCCGAGCGACATTCCGCCTGTCGTAAACCTGTATGCCTTGCCGGCATCGCGGAATCTGACATTTACTACCTTTGTCATCTGTTGAACTCCTCGTGTATTTTGATCATCAGAGCGCAGCACGCTCCGTCGTAATTTGCATTTACGCTCATCGCCTTGACGAACTCGGTAACTGCCGCCTTGCATCTGCCGATGGCAACCGAATTGATCTTGCGGTGCTCGAGCGCGAATCTTCTAAGCCTTGCGGCAGTCTCCGTTGCAGCCTCCATGTCCGGATAAGTCCCGTACATCAGGATGTCTCCCAGGTCCTTGAATATGATCTCCGTGACAAGATCTATCTGTGCCTTGTTATCTGCAAAGAATCCGCTTCCTTCAGTCAGTATACCCGTATAGCTGTCACTGCCGAGACCGAGAAGAAGATCCGTCACCTCGCGGTTCAATGTAATGAAGGAATCATCCGAAGTCATGGCCAGAGCCCTGCCCGGATTGCCTCCGCAGTATGCGCAGATGGTGCGCAGAGTATCTTCTTCGCCGGGTGCGTCGTTTTTCTTCAGCACCTCGTATACTTCATCTTCAGTGTATCTCGATATCTTGAGAAGCGCGGAACGAGACAATACCGTATCAAGCACATTGCCGGGCACCGAGGACATAAGGATGAACACCACGTTCTCGGGCGGTTCCTCGATCGACTTTAACAGCGCATTCTGTCCTGCCTCGGCCACATAGTCCATGTTGATGATGAACACCTTGTTCCTGGAAAACTGCGGCTTGATAAAGCTGTCTGATACTATCTTTTCCCTGATGTCTGATACCGGGATCGACTTGCCGTCCGAAGGGGCATCGGTCCTTACGATGTCAGGCGTCGTCTCCCCCTCGAAATACAAACAGCACTTGCACTTTCCGCAGGCACCGTCTTCGCCGGGATCTTCGCACATTAAAGCCTTGGCAAACTCCTCTGCGAAGGAATGCTTGCCCATGCCTTTCGCGCCGGTAAGGATATATGTGCCGGCGTGCCTCTGCTTTGCTTCCTGCGCGAGGATCGTCTTGAGTTTATGTTGTCCTGTCAGAGATGAAAGCGCCATTTACAGCCTCTCTTCGATTGCATCTTTGATATCCGCGAATATCTCTTCGGGAGTGCGGTTGCTGCCTATCACCTTGATCCTGTCGAACTTCGAAGCGGCTTTAAGATATCCGCTCCTTACCTGCTCCTGGAACTGCAGTCCCAGAAGTTCCATGCGGTCATCGGCTTCGCCCCTGCCCTTTCTCCTTGCATAAGCATCCTCGACGCTCAGGTCGAGAAGGAACGTGATATCTGGCGCAAGGCCTGACGTGGCTATGTCGTTAAGGGTAATGACGAGGTCTTCTCCGAGCGATCTTGCGACGCCCTGGTATGCAAAAGTCGAATCGTAGAATCTGTCGCAGATGACCGTGATGCCCGCTTCTATCGCAGGTCTTATCTTCTCTTCGACTATCTGGGCTCTTGCCGCCTCAAAAAGGAGCAGCTCTGCTGAAGGCGACATCTCGTTGTTCGCCTTGTCGAGCAGGATCGACCTGATCTTCTCGCCGATCTCGGTCCCGCCGGGTTCTCTTACCAGGAGATATTCCATCCCCTTACTGTCGAGATATTCCGTTACAAGCCTGATCTGCGTGCTCTTGCCGCATCCGTCTATACCTTCGAATGTAATGAACAGTCCTTTATCCATCTCAGTCGAGGTTGATGTTCTTTATGGAAGCGATGTCGAGATAGATCTCTTTTGTGATCCTTGCGTTCTCGCTCCTGATATCCTCAACGGTCTCCTCGCGCTTCTTGATGGGCTTGGGGATACGCTCTTCCTGGAACTGGCCCTGCTCACGCTGCTGTCTCTGGCCTCTGTCTCCGCGGTTGTTCCTTCTCTGATAGCCGTCTCTGGACTTCTTGCCGCCCTGTCTGCCTTCAGTGTTGTCACGCTTCTCGCGGGATTTATTTTCCTGGCCGTTGCCGCGGTTGTTGCCGCCGTTCTTTGAGCCGTTGTAGTGCTTTCTTTTGTGGTTTCTGTTGTTATTGCGTCCGCCGTTCTGGGGCTTCTCGGAGCCCGATACATTCTCAGCCATGCAATCCTCCAATATACATACTTATCCGATTTTAACGCTTTATTATAAACTTTAGACCGGAATAACTCAAATGCCGTCCTCAAGACGCCTGACCGCCTTTTTGTCGGGGATCGGGACGTCAATCTCTGTAAGTTCGGACATCGGAACAAGGACAAAGGCGCGCTCTTTGTACCTCGGATGAGGCAGGGTGAGCCTTTTGGTGTTCATGGTGATATCGCCGTAAGTGATGATGTCGATGTCCAATGTGCGCGGACCCCAGCGTATCGTGCGCTCACGGTGGAAATCCTGCTCTATGCCCTGCACGTAATCCAAAAGCTCGAGCGGTTCCATCGTAGTCGCGAAACTCACGCAGGTATTAAGAAACCACGGCTGGTCAAGATATCCGACAGGCTCTGTCTCGTAGAAAGACGCGCATTTAAGATCGGATACAGCCTCGTTGCTTCTTATGACCTCTATCGCATCGTCCAAGGTCTTCTTGCGGTCGCCAATGTTCGAACCGAGGGAAAGGATGCAAAAAGCCTTATCTGCCACGCTCTATCCTCACTTGCATTGTCTCGAAAATGCCGTCCACGGGCGCATCCGGCTTGGACACGGTCACTGCCGTCTTGACGCACTCGGGCGAGAAATCCAGGATGACCTTGGCGATCTTGCCCGCCAGGTGCTCTATCAGGTCGCCGTAATCGTTCTCGACGATGTCCTTTATCAAGGCATACACCTCTGAGTAGCTCGTAGTATCTTCGAGCCTGTCCGTCTCCACGCCCTTTATCTCCTCGAAATACAGCTCCGCCGTTACCGTGAACAGCTGGCCGTTCTCCTTTTCCTCGGGATGCACTCCGGTGTGCCCGAAGAAGTCCATGTTCTTAAGGGTAATTACATCCATATCACAGACCTGCGAAGATGTTGTATGCGTAGATTGACATGTCGCAGCCGTCTAACTGCTGCCTGGTGTTCTTTACGTCGTGCACGCGGACGATGGAAGCGCCGGAATTGACTGCGGTGCATGCAAGTCCTATTGAGACGTTGTCTATGTACTTGCTGTCCATACCTTCAGCCTCTGCAGAGAACATACGGACGACTCTCTTTCTGGAACCTCCGTAAAGGATCGGATACTTGCCGCCCATGCCGAACTGCATGATGCCCGTAGTAAGAGCAAGGTCCTGAAGCCTGGTCGTGCCGAAGCCGATGCCGGGATCCGTTATGATCCTGTCGTCAGCGATTCCGCTCTCGTTTGCGAGCTTGATGCTCTCCTTTACATAGTTGATGCCTTCGGTAAGGTCGTCTTCTCTGATGTTAAGTTCATTTGTCTCGATGAATCTCCTGTTGTACATGAGGACCACTGCGGCGCCCGTGTCAGCTGCTATCTTTGCCATCTTCGGATCTGCCTTGAGACCGCTTACGTCGTTGATGATGTTTGCGCCTGCGTCGACTGCAGCCTTTGCGACATCTGATTTCGTTGTGTCAACGGAGATGATGACATCCAGTTCTCGGCGTATTGCCTCGATCGCGGGGATGACTCTCTCCTTTTCAACATCCGTTGTAACGGGAGTGTATCCGGGCCTTGTGGATTCGCCGCCGACATCAATGATGTCCGCGCCCTGCTCGACCATCTCTTTCGCGTGCTCTAAAGCCTTTTCAGGCGTATCGTACATGCCGCCGTCGGAAAAAGAATCGGGCGTTACGTTAAGTATGCCCATTACGAAAGTCTTCTTGCCGAAGACGAGTTCCTTATCGCCGCACTTTATCGTGCCTACAAATCTTCCGTCCGTGCTGATCATTCCCTTAACCTCCGAGTCTCTGTCTGTTGATGAGGGCAAGTGCCTCATTCCTCGTACGGGCGTCAGTCCTGCATCCTCCCCTCATGGCGGATGTTACAGTCTTCGAACCCGGTTTCCTTATTCCTCTCATTGTCATGCAGAGATGTTCTGCTTCGATTATTACGCATACTGACTTCGCATCGACTGCTTCAGTGATCATGTCTGCGATCTCCGATGTGAGACGCTCCTGGAGCTGCGGTTTGCGGGAAAGCGTATCGACGATCCTTGCGACCTTGGACAGTCCTAAGATCTTGCCGTCTCTCGGGATGTATACGACATGCGCCTTGCCGTGGAAAGGCAGAAGGTGATGTTCGCACATCGAATAGAACGGGATGTCTCCTATGAGGATCATCTCGTCGTTCCCTTCCTCATGGAATGTCTTGATGTCCTGCGAGATGTCCCTGTGCAGGCCCGAGAAGATCTCGGCATACATCCTTGCGACGCGTTTCGGCGTCTCCTGGATGCCTTCCCTTTCCGTATCTTCGCCTATGGCCTCAAGTATGTCCCTGACCGCATTCTCGATCTTGGGAAGATCCATGTTCTTGCGGCTCTCGATCGGAAGTGATTCATCGTTGTCGTAATCGTACATTCTTTCCTTTATCCTCTCATTTCAAATGTTCTTTTCTGTATTCCATCGGAGTCTTGCCGATGAGTTTCCTGAACGCCACGTTGAATCTCTGCGGCGAGGAGAATCCTGACTGGACCGCGATCGACGAGACCTTGATCTCGTTGTTCTCGAGCAGTTCGCAGGCCTTCTCTATCCTCTTTTTCATCAGGTAGTTCATCGGGCTGATGCCGAGCTCATCCTTGAAAGCCCTCGTAAAGTATCCCTGGCTAAGGAACACGTACTGCGCAGCTTCGGCCACGGTTATGCCCTGCTCGAAATTCTCATCCATGTACTGCTTTGCGATCTTTACGAGTTCTCTCGCCTTGCCGTTCTTAACGCGGAGGTTCTCCTCCCACTCATTGCGCATCGCACGAGACAGGTGGATCATGAACTCGACGGTGAGCGTGTGGATCATGAAGTCCTTAGCGTATTTGTCGCCTGCCATCTCGCCCACGATACGCTCGGCAAGAGACGATATCTCTTTCTTCTCAGCGCCCGTAACGATGAAGTACGGCTGTCTTGCCATCTCATTGTCTTCCGTGATACCGAGGTCTGCGAACTGCAGGAAGTTCTCGAGCGGGATCTGCGCCATCGAACCGGGGATCATGACGGAAGGCCCTGCGCTGTTGTTCTTTATGCTGGTGCCGGCCTCGGACGAAGCCATCATGCTGCCCATCTCCTTGACGTCATGAACGAATCCGAAGTACAGATTGAACATGTCCGCCTCTTTGGACTTTATCGTGAGCTTATGCCTTTCGAGCGGTCTGATGATGAGAATCTTGCCCTTGTCGAGGCTTACCGTATCGCCGCCTACCGTAACGTCCACCCTGCCGTCTCTTAAGTAGAGCAGCTCATGCGAGTTGTGGTAGCTCGTATCGGGAAGCGAAGCGGAAGTATCGTATGTATGCTCGATGCCTTCGATCACTACCGGGAATGAACCGGATGCGGAGATAACACCATCAAATATCTCGGGAAGAAGTTTGTTGAACATAGCCTATCCTCACACAAAACTAATGCTGTCTATGTAGATCTCGCCGTTGCGGTCTGTATCTTCGATGTAGATCTTAAGGCTCGTAAGCGAGATGGGGCCGTCGTCCTCATAGTCTAAAGTGACGGTCTGCCAAGTGAGCTGCTGCTTGATGTCAGCCTCACCGAAACCTTCCACGATCAGCTTCTTATGCTTCTGCTCGGGGTTGAATATCGTGAGCTGGATCTTGTCTCTTCCGTACACCTCGATGGGTGCGAAGAGCGATGCATACTTGAGCCACGGCTCGAATCCGAAGAGCGACTTGTCAGTCTCATATCTGATCCTGAGCGATGCGCTGCCAGTGAGCTTATGCATGTTATCGACCGATATGATGCCGTTGCCCTTGAATGTCCTGTATATCTTGAGCACTTCAAAATCGGAATCCGTCGTCGCCTTGCCCACGAACTCGAGGCTGTCGCAGTGCGTGAAGCTCAGGTCGGGTGCGAAGTACGCGGGATCCCTGTCGAATCTGAAAGGCAGTACGGGAAGGTCTTCGCCGTTTCGGAGTGTCGCGTCATGCGGGAACGGAGTAAAACCGTAAGTGATGCTGACAGGCTCTTCGATATCGTCTCTCCAGACCATCACGCACATTCCGTAGAGGCACTTGGCGTGAGCCGGATAGAAGATGCGGTCCTCGCCTGCAATGGCAAAGCCGGTTATCTCGCTTGCAGCATCCTGTACCTTGAAGCCGCTGTTAAGGTTAGAGAACCTGATGATCCTCTTGTTGCCTGCTATCTCGACATCGTTGGGCTCAGGTGATGACTTGGACATCTTAGGCGAGAAATGAATGCCGAGTGCGATGGTCGCAAGTCTCGTGCCGAGCGTGAAGCTTATCGTCTTGTCGGGAAGCAGCAGGTCGTGCAGGCTTACGATACCTGACGGCATCTGCAGCATTTTCGTGAAGGCGACGATGTTCTCGTTGAACTCGAGCACTCCGTACGGATCTGCGAAATCGACATCATTCGGGTGCATCGCGGCAAACAGCGCAGAAGGCATCTGCTCGTCGTCATACACGTTCTTCGGCTCGAAAACTTCCGCCAAAGTCGTCATCAGACCCATCAGCATCAGGTCGTATCTGCCGAACCTTAATTCACCGTCATTGGGCGAGAAGCAGAAACCCCTTACCGCAAGTCCTCTCAAAGGATAGAGCTTAGTCCTGTACAGAGTGGACATCCTGAACTTGGGGCTGATGTAATTCTTGTCGTCTTCTTCCTTGCTCTTCTTCTGGTATGAGCCGCCCTTGTCCTTGAGAAGATCGAAGTCGAGCTTCTGGGCGCTTGAATAGGAAATGTTCTCCTTGTGTCCCTTGGCGGAATTAAGAGAGCTGTCTGATGATGTCGGGAAGTCGAGTTCGGGCTGAGCCACATCATCGGGATCTTCTCCCTTGAGTCTCTTTACTTCGTCAGCCAGGCCGATGTCGATATCGCCCATGGCATTGACGTCCTTAAGTTCCTTCTCGAGATCTACTGCCTTCTCGCGTCTCTTATCGATGTCCAAAAGCTTCTTGTAGCCTTCTTCGTCGAGGTAGAGGCCCATGCCCATAACATCGAACTTCAAGGCTTCGACGCTGTTCATGGCTGTAGGCGATATCCAGTTGATGATGGTCGAATCGGCATATGACAGATCGACCACGCCGACGGGATATGAGATCTGGTCAGAGAGCGTGTATGCAAATGAGAATGCGGAGGAAGATACGTCCGCGAGTTCCTGCGTGTCCGTGACCTTGATCCAGTGAGCATTCTTGTATGTGTCCTTGGGTTCTTCCGGATAGATCGTCTCATCCTTTTCAAGGCCGCTCCTCGAAGGCGTGAAGAACCTCAGGTAATTCATTACCTTCCTCTTCATCGGAGTCTTGGTCGCGTTTGCATCCTTCATCGGGATCGAGAGAAAATCGGAACCTAAGAATACCCAGACGTCTCCGCATCTGATATCAGAGAGCACGATCTGGTCTGTAAGGCATTTGAACGTGAATGTGTATGTGTCCGTAGATGCCTTGTAGGCAGGCATCATGAAACTGAAGTCGCCTCGTGAATTGGTCGTGGTCTCGAGACTTAAGATGACGCCGTAATCGGTATCGAGCTTGGATACCTTTCTGCCGTCTGTCGGATCTTTCTTAACTTCGAAGGTGATGGTTGCACTGGGTGCTGCTTTACCCCTGATCGTGATCTCAACACCCTGCTGGAATACGGCCTTATCGCCGAGCCAGCTATTCAGAATAATAGGATTGATCTGCATTCACGTTACCTCTCATATTAAATAAGACAGTAACATTATACATCAGACTTCGCCAACTATAACTTTAATTCCTCTTTCTCTGCACTCATTGAGGATTGCCTCGGGAGCGCCCGAATCCGTGACGAGATATTCGATCTTGTCGGTCTCAAGGAAGTTCGACGTGGAATCGAAGCCGACCTTGGTGGAATCGATGAGCGCGACGATGTGCTTTGCCCTCTCGGCGCACATCCTCTTGAGCTCGAGTTCGTAGAAGTTATTGCCGGTAAGACCGGACGTCAGAGAGAATCCGTTGCCGGATACAAAATAGAAATCAGCGGAGAGCCTTCCGATCATCTCTTTGCTGAGCACGCCCTCGATGGAACCCGAGTGGGGCCTGAGCATTCCGCCGATTATGATTATCGCCTTGAAATTGTTGTATCTTTGAAGTTCCATCGCGGTATGGATACCGTTGGTTATGACCGTAACGCCCTTCGCCTTCTTGAGGAAAGGGATCATGTGGAATGTCGTGGAACTTGCATCCATGAATATGGTGCTGCCGCTGGGAACGAGCTCAGCCGCCTTCTTGCCTATCGCATTCTTGAGAGGCACATGAGTGACCGAACGGACCATGTAGTTCTCGCCGCCCGAGAGCTGCTTGGGTTTTGCGGGAAGTCTTATTCCGCCGTGGAATCTGATGATGGCACCGTCATGCTCCAATGCCCTGATATCCGTTCTTATCGTGGAGCCCGTGACACCGAGCCTCTCGGACAGTTCGACTGTCTTTATCTCGTGTTCGCGCTCGAGGATGTCGAGGATCTTTTTGCGTCTGTCTGTATCGTTCATCATTTTCATATGAAAAATATAGCAAGTGAAAATACGGGTGTCAACGAGGAAAACGCTTTCATTTGAAGACGTCAGAGACTTATCTGGAAATGCTGGTAATCCTTGGGATTCGTCCAGCTCCCGCCCCATGTCCAGCCGTACGATGTGAAGAGCTGATATGCCAAGTCCGAAGTCGTTATTACATGCGGCATGTCGGATGATCTGTTGGATACGTAATCAGCCGCATTGTCGTGCGAGTACTTGTATGAGCCGTCGTCAAGTATGGTTACATAGGGGTTGTACTGGGGGTTGATGTCTATGGCAAGGCCGTAGGAATGTTTCGAGAGCTTGCCGGACGAACCCGTGGCGGGACGGTAGCAGAAGCAGGATGTGTTGTTGTGCTCAATAGAATTCCAGTCGGAACTCTCGCCGTCGCCTGTCCAGTAGTTGTCTATGAGATACATCTTCTCTATCTGGTAGCCTTCGCTGCAGAGCGTCTCGAAGATCTCCATGACATCCTCTGCAATTGCTTTGTTGACTATCATCTCGCCTACCTGGTACTCGCCGTTGAAATTGACGTGCAGCATCTTGAGATATCTGAGATCCGACAGCGAGATGTTGTCGTTCTCGACGTAGGACTGGCCGTAGATCCTGTTGTAAACACTGCCGCCTTCAGTGATCTCTGACGAAGTGAAATACTGCCAGAGATTGGAATCGTCAATGAGATCGGAAGAGATCACGTCTCCCGGAGCATAGCCGTCTAAGCTCTTTAGCTTGCCCTGCGTAGTCGTCTCTTCTGCCGTTGTCTCGGTGGTGGTCGTCTCTTCTGAAGTTGCTTCAGTCTCAAGAGTAGTCGTGACTGCAACCGAAGCCTGAACGGGCTCAGTCTCGGTATAAGATTCGGTGATCTGGGATGCGGCAGTTGAAGGATCGGTAGTTACGAGTTCGCCGTCCCGGGATGTCATGGTTACCGCAACGGTGACACCTGTCGCAACGACCGCGACGCATGCAGCAACAGCGAGGACAACATTGATCCTCTTGAGTTTGTCGTCTGCCAAAAAGTCCGTAAACTTACTCATGTGCCCGCCCTTTGTTTTTGTCAATTATACAAAACTTTGGAGCTAAAAGAACGCTTTTTATGCCCCTGTGGCTTTGTCGGTTTTTGTCGGTTTTTGTCGGGTTTTTCGGGGTGTTTTGGATTCTATAATCAATATACTGCTCATCTCCCTACACGCGCAGTGAAAGGAGGTATCTCTATG
>JAILMZ010000051.1 GCA_024692105.1 Saccharofermentans sp. | reverse complement strand
TCGATCTTCTTCCCGGTAGGAGAGCCGAATCCCTATGGCGAGTTCTTTGAGGGACAGAGCTATCTTGCGCCCGTTACGACGGAGCAGATACCGGTGTTCAATGTTACTTTCGAGCCGGGGTGTAAGAATCACTGGCATATCCATCACGCGAGCAAAGGCGGCGGTCAGATGCTCATCTGCGTCGGAGGCAGAGGTTACTACCAGGAGTGGGGCAAGGAGCCTGTGGAGATGACTCCGGGAACGGTCATCAATATCCCTGCAAACGTCAAGCACTGGCACGGCGCGGCAGACGATTCGTGGTTCTCGCATCTGGCAATAGAGATCGCCGGAGAAGAAGCATCGACAGAATGGTGTGAGAAAGTCTGATGAATCTTTTGACAGACTTGATGCTGATCCTTCAGAAAGCCTTCAAACTCCCTAACGGCAAGGCTTTGGTGCGTCTGGGCTTCAGAAAATATAACCCTGGGTTTTGTCGGTTTTTGTCGGTTTTTGTCAGGTTTTTCGGCATGTTTGGCGTGCTATGCTTTTGGCATGAAGATCAAAAAGGAAAAACTCAAACCATTCATCTACCCGGCGGCGTTCGTTCTGATCGCGGTCCTAAGTCTTGCGTACAGACTCGTTACTAACGGCACTACTGATACACTGCTGAAGACAGTAAAAGGTGAGACAGAATTCACGATAACAGAGACTTCCGGGACTTCTTCTGAAGAGACGACCGAAACTTTTCAAACAACGGAAACCACAGAACCTGCCACAGTCCAGGTCTATGTCTGCGGAGCGGTCATCGCGCCGGGAGTATATGAGTTTCCCAAGGGTGTCATCTTGAATGACGTGGTGACCTGTGCAGGAGGGTTCACGGAGACGGCGGATGTCACCAAGATCAATCTCGTTTACAAGGTCGAGAGCAACCTGTCAGTGTATATACCTGAGGCGGGGCAGGAAGCGGTTGTGTCAGAGGACGTTTTCGCCGCGCAGGAGGATATCATCAGGGAAGAAGACGAATACATCTGGGGTGATGTGACGGATGGGCAGGGCGAAACTGGCACTCTCATCAACATCAATACGGCGGGCAAGGAAGAACTCATGACGCTGCCGGGGATAGGCGAGGTCTCGGCGCAGGCGATAATCGACTACAGGGAACAGCAAGCCTTTGCGAGCATAGATGAGATCAAGAACGTATCCGGGATAGGAGATGCGAAGTTCGATAAGATTAAGGACTATATCACCGTGTGATCAGGTATAGCCGTAGAGACCGCGGACGCTTACTTCTCCGCTGTTTACGCGCTCTTCGGCGCCGGTATCGTCGAACCTGACCTGAAGCGAGAAGTCATCGTTGATCATGACAGCCTTGCCGGTCCTGGATGTCTTGTCTGCTAAGTTGTTGACGGAGACTTCGGTGCCGGTGGTGATGCATGCTTCGCGGTATTTGGCGAGGTAGCCGTCTTTGGCGGAAGGCCAGCCTTCACAAAGAGCATCGAGGTTTTTTATGATGCATGCTGCAAGCTCGGCGCGGGGGAATACTTTTCCTTCGCACTCGGCAGAGATGGATGTGGCCACGTCGCGGAGTTCTGCAGGAAAATCTTCAGCCTTCTCATTGACGTTGATGCCTATGCCGATGATGACATTATCGATCTCTCCGCTCTCCGCAACGACCGAGAGTTCGGTTAAGATGCCACAGATCTTGTGTTTGTTGATGAGAAGGTCGTTGACCCATTTGATATCGCAGGTAATGCCGCAGACTTCTAAGATCGCATCCCTGACAGCTACTGCGGTCCATGCGGTGAGTTCGCTTATGTTCCCGCGGCCTGTGGCAGGTCTCATGAGATAAGACAGGTAGATGCCGCAGCCTGAAGGAGAGACGAACCCTCTGCCGCGTCTGCCTTTGCCGCCTGTCTGCTCATCAGACAGTACGACGGTACCCGCGGCAGCGCCGTTTCGGGCGTACTCTTTCAAAGCCGTGTTGGTGGAATCAACCGTATAGAGAGCGTGGATCTCGCCTGACCTGTCAGAAGGAAGCCTTGCCAGGAGTTCTCCGCTGTTGATGATGTCGGGAGAAGAGATCAGCCTGTAGCCCTTCCTGGTGGATGACTCGATCTCATAGCCTTGCTCCTTGAGCTGCTTGACAGCCGCATTTACGGCGGCTCTTGTGATGCCGAGCTCGCGACTTATAGACTCGCCGGACACAAATCCGTCGCCTTTGAGGATCATCGCAAGAACTTTATCTCTCGTCATAGTGGCTTTATAATAAACTATATTTTTATAATATTCTATACACGGTAGCGATTTTGTCCGTTCGATGTAGTAGAATAGTAGCATGGTCTATAAGATATTGCTCGGGGTGGTTGTTATTCTGAGTTTTGCAAGCACGTTTGTCTTGCTTAACAACTCCAGACGTAACAACAATTATCTTCAGGTCGTGCTTTCGCTGCTGCTCCTTATCAGCAACGTAGGTTATTTTTTCCTTGCCTCGTCTACGCAGCTTAGTGAAGCATTGCTTGCCAATGCCCTGTCTTATATCGGCGGCATCTTCCTGCCGATGATGGTCATGTTCATCCTGGCCGAGTTCTCGAAGTCGGAACTGCCCCAATGGTTCGTGTATTGTATCGCCATGGTCAACGTGCTCGTTTTCTTTGCGATTGCAATGACCGGACGTGTTCCTCTTTTCTACAGCGACCCCAAGCTTGTTGTCTATCCCGACGGCGTTACGGATTTCATATATGTTCCTGCGCCTTTTTACTATGCAAGGTTCATCGTCACCGCAGTCGAACTCATCCTCTCGGTTTTCTTTACGGTACTGGCATTTACAGGCAAGAAGAAGGCTTCGTTCAGGACGATGTTCATCTATGTAGGCGTTTTCGTTGCAGGCTTCCTCGTATACTTCCTTGAGAAGGTCGTCAACAGCAGATATGAAATGGTTCCGTTCTTCTATCTCGTATGCACCATAGGCCTAGTATACTTCAGTACCAGGTCAATGCTCTATGACGTCTCGCTGAGCGTGCAGGAGAAGATCGAGGAACTCAGCCCTTACGGATATGTCGTTTTCGACCGCAGGATGAACTATCTCGGAAGCAACGTCGCTGCCGAGAAGCTTTTCCCCGAGATCAAGGCGGCAAAGATCGATTCTCCCATCGACCCCGAGAACTACGCACTCAAGAAGATCATTTCATGGGTCAAGGAGAAGGCTGCACCGTTCGATATCCACGAGCGTAATGCTCTGAAAAAGGTAGGACTCAACGACAGGAATCCCGAGGAGAGAAGATACCTCGACTGCGAGCTCAGCTACATCCACTTCGGTTCTTCGCATCATGTTCTCGGCTACCTCGTCGAAATGGAGGACAGGACACAGCACTACGAGGACAACCTGCGTAACGATAACCTCATCCACAAGGCAAGACGTGAGATCGCAAGATCCAACAATGAGGTAACCAAGTCACTCCAGAAGATGAAGAGCCTTCAGGAATCGACCATCCTTGGTATGGCGTCTATGATCGAATCCCGTGACAACTCGACCGGCGGCCACATCAACAGGACGTCTTCCTGCGTCGCGCTGTTTGTCGATAAGCTGATGACACTTCCTGAATACTGCGACAGATCAGAAAATTACTGGTATGCGGTAAAGCAGGCTGCCGTTCTCCACGATCTCGGAAAGATAGGCGTTGACGACTTCATCCTGAGAAAGGAAGCAGGCCTTACCGAAGAAGAGTATTCGAAGATGAAAGGCCACGCAGAACTCGGCGCCGTCATCGTGGCAAAGGTCCTCAAAGAGGTTGACGATAAGGAATTCGTCGCCATATGCATCAACGTTGCTCACTACCATCACGAGAAATACAACGGCAAGGGATATCCTGACGGACTCAAAGGAAAGAATATTCCTCTCGAGGCAAGGATAATGGCTCTGGCGGACGTTTTCGACGCGCTTGCAAGCGAGCGAACATACAAGAAACCCCTGCCGTACGACCAGTGCTTCAAGCTGATAGAGGAAGAGGCGGGCACGCATTTCGACCCGAAACTCGATGAGATCTTCTTAAGTCTCAGACCTCAGATAATCGAACTGTATAACAGTTTCGAAGGCACAGACAAGCACAGGTAATTTACATTTGGGTTACAAAAGCCCTGCTTTCCGCGGTTTTGCTTACTTTGCCATTCCCCGTTTGATAAAATTCGGGTATGGGTTTAAATGGGCTTACAGAACAGTTAAAGGCTAACAGGCGTCTTATCAGAGGCATCTCTTTTGTCATGGGAACATGCATTGCGGTGTGCGGGATAAACGCCGGTGATCTCGGTGCTTCAGACAGCGTCGATCTTCAGAGCCCTTCCATGGACCTCAAAGTCACCGAGTACGCGTATGACGAATCGCTCTCATGCGCCAAGAGCAATGTCATTGACATCAACGATTACACACTGATGCTTAGCGCAGATTCCGTCATAGCGGATGAAGGCTATTCATATGACGGCAAGTCTTATTCCATCAAGGCCGAGACTCTTATCCTCAAAGAAGCATCGCCCGATTCCGAACAGCTCGGTACTCTTTCCGAAGGCGACATAGTCGTAAGGCTTTCTTACTGCCTCGACTGGTCTCTGGTCAGGACCGAGGACGGCACTGAAGGTTACATCCAGAACAATTCCGTCGGCGAGGCTGAAGCAGTGGTCATCCCCGAAGACGAGGAAGAAGAGAAAGTCCAGGAAGAAAAACCTGCTGCAAATAACGAGACACCCGCACCGGAAGAACCCGCGCAGCCCGAGCAGACACAGCCCGAACCTGTTGCAGAGGAACCTTCCTTTACCGAGACCGGGTGCTCGATGACGGTATATGCAAGCTGCGGCCTTAACACACGCACGGGCCCCGGCATCTCATACACGAAGGTAACCACGCTTTCCACCGGCACTGCTATCAATGTCGTCGCACAGACGGATAACGGCTGGTATAAGACCGATTCGGGAAGCTACGTAAAGGCAAGCCTCTGCATTGACAGCATGCCTACTCCGACGCCCGTTCCAGAAGTCACGGAAGCACCTTCCGAGCAGCCCGCATCAGATCCGGGCGAATCAGCTTCTGATTTCCCTTCATACTGCAAGAGTTACATCGGAGTTCCTTATGTATATTCGGGAAGCTCTCCCAGCGGTTTCGACTGCTCGGGTTTCGTCAAGTACTGCTTCCTTAACTACTACGGCGTATACCTGCCTCACAGCGCGCACTCCCAGTCGCAGCTCGGCACGGAGGTGTCTGCTGATCAGATAGCCGTAGGCGATATCGTATGTTTCGATTACGACGGCGACGGCAGGATCGATCACTCCGGCATCTACATCGGCGGCGATACGGTCGTTCACGCATCGTCATCCAAAGGTCAGGTAGTGGCTTCGACATTCTCTGCCATGACAGGCATCGCCACTATCAGACGAGTTCTGTAAGTCCCAGGATAGCTTCTTCCAAGACCTCGGCATCTGTCTCAAGATCGGACAGATGTCTTCTCTCGTTTGCCTGATGGCACTGGTCCTGCTGCCAGGGCGCCTGCATGCCGAAAGCGATCGTGTTGGGCATGTGCCTTGCGTACGTGCCTCCGCCTATCGCAAGAGGCTCTGTGTACATATCGAGGTATTCATTCTTAAATCCGCTGTAACGCGCCATGTTCTTCTTCCAGACGGAAGTGAGCAGCCTTATCGCGGGCGTGTCCTTCTCCTTGTACAAAGGCGCCATATGGTTGGTCTCGCACACCTTCAGGCCGTATCTTGATGCCTCCTGCGCGAAATGCTCAACTATGGCATCCTTTGACGCCGTCACGGGGTATCTGATATCTATCGTGATCGACTCGCCGCTCTCGTCTGCGCGGAGCACGGAAGGGTTGCCCGTGATCTCTCCCGAGTCGTCGTTGATACTGCATCCCGTGTATTCTTTAGCAGGCCTTTCCGCAAGCTCGCTCCTGATGTAAGACAGGACAGGGGAGCAGACAAGGTCTGAAGCTTCCAGGCTCTTTACCAGTTCGAAGATGGCATTTGTGCCGAGCTCAGGCCTTGAAGCGTGAGCGGGTACGCCCGCAGCTTCATGCTTTACTCCGAGTATCTCAGCTTCCGCTGCTGCCGGAACCATGTTCGTCGCATGTCCTGCGAAAGCCTTTATCCTGGAAGGCGCATCCGAATAAACCTTTACGTTCAGTATGCCTTTCTCAGCGTAGATGACGGGGAATTCGGCATCTGGCGTTATTGCTATCCCGGGGATCTCGCCCTTTTCCGCATAGCACTCGACACATGAACATGTGCGCTCCTCGTCTGTGCCCAGGATGAGCCTGATCCTTGCCTTGAGATCGGTGTCTTTGTTGATGAGCCTTCTCATTGCAAAAAAGGCCGTTGCCGCAGGTCCCTTGTCATCCACGATGCCCCTGCCGCTTAGGCAGCCGTCATCCGTAAGAGTCAGGGTGAAGGGGTCGGTGTTCCAGCCTGTGCCTTCGGGCACGACGTCCAGGTGGCAGACTATGCCGACCAGTTTCGCGTTTTCCGGGCCTATCTCCACATATCCCACGCGGTTATCGATAACGCCGGTCCTCATGCCGCAGGACTCTGCCGTCTTAAGGAAGAATTCCAGGGCCTTGAAGGGAGCCTCGCCGTATGGAAGGCCGTCTGCAGGGCTTGAACCAACGCTTCTTATCGCTATAAGGTCTGTCAAAAACTGTCTTTCAAAGGGATCAAATGTCATAATTACTCTCCAAATATCAGAATAACTACCATTAAAGCATAAAAATATAAATTATTAAAAGAAAATCCGCCCACTATGTTATAATGCAGTCTGAATAAACAGCGGTTCAGGAGATTACATTTGCGTAGTTACTATTTCAATGCGCGCGACGTCGCTGCATACTTCAAATATTTCACGGTCCCGAGCTACCTTGAAGTGTCTTATATGCAGTTCATCTTCAACCTCGGCAAGAGAGTTCTGGCTGAACCTCTGACGAGGGATTTTGAGCAGTTCAAGCGTGAAGTGTACAGGGAGCTTTACTTCCTGTGGTCCAACGGTTTCGACAGTGAGAAGTCAGACATATCTGCCATGGTCACCGACGGGCAGGTGTCTCTCATATGCGACCAGGACTGCATCAACCTTGAGTCGTACATGAAGCTGATCTGCCTGCACCTGATATTCTCCGGCAATCTCCCGTATGTAAACCTGAATTTTGCAGGACTCATGCTCACGCTCGGAATCAAGTGCGATGAGGCCAAGTACGAGGAGAACGTGGCAATGGTCATGGAGCCGCTGAGGCTTTATGTACTCGATTGCTTCGGCAAGCCTTTTGATCTTAAGCAGGGCGTACCCGACGAACTGCTCAGAGTATATCTCGACAAAGACTTCAAGGACTCCCTGTCCAACAGGGATTTCAGAGAGAGCCTGAGGGTCCAGCAGATGGCATGGGTCAAGGACTTGAAGGAAAAGTCGTTCAAGCTCTTCGGAACGATACCCTCAAGAAAGAAAGCGGCGCCTTCGCAGCGCAAGTCTTCTTCGAAGAGGTCGGGCGGATACCGCCCCAATGAGACCGGCAGGGTGACAGGCGGCAAGAATCAGCCGAAGGGCACGCCGAAGGCCGGCAAGAACAAGAATAACTCTACCTGGAGGTAATGAATGGAAAAGTTCTATCGCATGGGACTTGATATAGGATCGACGACTATCAAGGTCGTTATCCTGGACGGTGAGGAAATCATCTACAAAGACTACAGACGTCACCACTCCGATGTCTCCGGCCTTCTTAACGACCTTTTCGAAGCGGTCAACGAGAAGTTCCCCGGCATCTATGTCGACGTCGTTATCACGGGTTCGGGCGGACTGTCCGTTGCAAACTGGCTCGGATTAAAGTTCACGCAGGAAGTAATGGCTGAGACCGTTGCGATCAAGAAGTACCATCCCGAGACGGACGTCATCATCGAGCTCGGCGGTGAGGATGCAAAGATCACATACATGCACCCCGTTCTCGAGCAGAGAATGAACGGTACATGCGCAGGCGGAACGGGCGCATTCATTGACCAGATGGCATCGCTCCTGCAGACTGATGCAGACGGTCTCAACAATTTCGCGAAAGACTACAGGTCACTTTATACGATAGCTTCGAGATGCGGCGTGTTCGCCAAGTCCGACCTCCAGCCGCTCATCAACGAAGGCGCGGCGAAAGAGGACCTCGCGGCTTCCATCTACCAGTCGGTAGTTAACCAGACCATCTCCGGCCTTGCATGCGGCAGACCTATCAAGGGCAACGTCGCTTTCCTCGGAGGCCCGCTGTTCTTCAACTCGGAACTTCGAAACGCATTCGAACGTACGCTTGCAGAGAAGGTAGACTCCTTCTGGATGCCTGAAGATGCGCAGATCTATGTCGGTCTCGGCGCAGCGCTCTCTGCTGACGGCACGTCTCCCGCAAAGCTTTCCGACCTCTGCGTCAAGCTCAAGAACAGGGAAGGCTTCGTGCCGGACATCATAAGGATCGATCCGATCTTCTCTGACGAGGCTGACAAGAAGGCCTTTGACGAGAGACATGAGAAGGACAAGATACCGGTACTCGATATCGCTGACCAGGAGGGCGCTCTCTATCTCGGTATCGACGCGGGTTCCACCACGACAAAGGCAGTCCTCATCAATACAAAGGGCGACCTGGTATACACATACTACGCATCCAACAAGGGTAACCCCGTCATGAGCGCGGTCACCATCATGAAGGACATCTACTCGAAGATGCCCGCTTCCTGCCACATCGCTTATTCCTGCGTAACGGGATACGGCGAGAACATCATCAAGGCGGCATTGGGCGTGGACGAAGGCGAGATCGAGACGATGGCGCACTTCCAGTCCGCCAAATTTTTCTGCCCCGACGTCGACTTCATCATCGACATCGGCGGACAGGACATGAAGTGCATGAAGATCCGCAACGGAGTCATCGATTCCATCATGCTCAACGAAGCATGCTCATCCGGATGCGGTTCATTCATACAGACATTCGCTGAAACACTTAACCTTACGACTCCCGAGTTTGCTCAGGCTGCGCTTTCTTCAAAGAAGCCGGTCGACCTCGGTACGAGATGTACGGTATTCATGAACTCAAAGGTTAAGCAGGCGCAGAAGGAGGGAGCTTCCGTAGGCGATATCTCCGCAGGCCTGTCTTATTCAGTAGTTCGTAATGCGCTCTATAAAGTCATCAAGATCAGAGATACCGAGCAGCTCGGAAAGAACGTCGTCGTACAGGGCGGTACATTCCTTAATGATGCGATCCTGCGCTGTTTCGAGCTCGTATCACACCGTGAGGTAATAAGACCTAACGTAGCAGGTTTGATGGGCGCTTTCGGTGCTGCACTTATCGCAAGAAAGAGATCAAAGAACGGCGACGAAGGCAAGTCCGGCGTATTAGGTCAGAACGACCTCGATTCGTTCTCCATGGAGACAGAGAATGCACAGTGCCCGGGCTGCACGAACCACTGCCGCATCACGATCGCCAAGTTCTCGAACGGACAGAGATTCGTATCGGGCAACAGATGCGAGAGAGGCGAAGACATCGCGCTCGACAGGGAGACCGTCAAGGACAAGGAAAAGCTCCCGAACATATTCGATTACAAGTACAAGAGGACTTTTGACTATAAGCCTCTGAAGCTCGAGGATGCGCCTCGCGGCGAGATCGGTATCCCGAGAGTACTTAACCAGTACGAGAACTATCCGTTCTGGTTTACGGTGCTCACAAAGCTCGGCTTCAGGGTACTGGTATCCGCAAGGTCTTCGCACAAACTCTACGAGGCAGGCATGGAGACGATCCCTTCGGAGTCCGTCTGCTATCCTGCGAAACTCGCACACGGCCACATCGAGAACCTCATCTCAAGAGGCATTAAGACGATATTCTATCCTGATGTTCCTTATGAGAATGTCGAGAACGGAGGATCGAACAACCACTATAACTGCCCAATCGTATGCTCTTACCCTGAGGTAATCAGGAACAACGTAGAGAACTTAAGAGAACTCGACATCAACTACATCAATCCCTTCATGCCCCTGGATAATCTTGAGGCAGTCGCAAGGAACCTGGTGAAGAGTTTCGCGTTCGCGGCTGTATCGTACGAAGAGGCCAAGGCGGCAGTCGAAGCCGGTGCGGCAGAGTACGGCAAGTACAAGGAAGACATCAGGGCAGAAGGCGACAGAGTCTTAAAAGAGATGAAGGAGAAGGGCTTAAAGGGCGTAGTCCTCGCCGGCAGACCTTATCACATCGATCCTGAGATCAACCACGGCATCCCCGAGATGATCAACTCACTCGGCTTAGCAGTACTTACCGAGGACTCCGTGGCAAGAGCCGGAATGCTCATGAGACCTATCAGAGTCATCGACCAGTGGATGTATCACACGAGACTTTATGAAGCAGCTGCTTTCGTAATTACAAGACCTGACTTAGAGCTCGTACAGCTTACGAGTTTCGGATGCGGACTTGATGCCGTTACTTCAGACCAGGTACAGGAGATCCTCGAATCATCCGGCAAGCTCTATACGCTCCTTAAGATCGACGAGGTATCCAACCTCGGCGCAGCAAGGATCAGAATGAGATCTCTGGTTGTTGCGATGAACGAGAGAGCAGAGCTCGGACAGGATGTGCAGAAGACAGAAGAGAAGACGGACGATGCTCCGTACACGCTCCACAGAGTCGAGTTCACAAAGGAAAACAAGAAGAACCACACCATCCTTGCTCCTCAGATGGCACCCATCCAGTTCGAGTTTGTCGAGGCCGTATTCCACAAGCACGGTTACAAGCTCAAGCTCTTAAAGCAGGCCACGAGAGAAGACATCGAGTGCGGTCTTAAGTACGTTAATAACGACGCATGCTTCCCGACCATCATCGTCGTCGGACAGATGATCAATGAAGTATTGAAGGGCGAACTCGATCCCAACAATACGACGCTTGCTATCACGCAGACGGGCGGCGGCTGCCGTGCGACAAACTATGTTGCATTCTTAAGGAAGGCATTGAAGGAGGCAGGCTATCCGCAGATCCCCGTCATCACGATATCCGCGCAGCAGTTCGAGAAGAACGAAGGCTTTGAGTACACGCCGGGCTTCCTGCTCGACGCGATCAAGGCGCTCTCGCTGGGCGATATGCTGACGACCCTGCTCCTCAGGACAAGACCTTACGAGAAGGTCGAAGGATCTGCTAACGCTCTGTATTCTTACATCAACAGGATCGGAAGAAAGATGCTGAACCCGAAGGGTCTGTCGAACGATCTCACGGAAAGATACGACGTGATGATGCCCAACAGCTATTTCTCCAAGACGGAAGAGCAGCAGAAGGCTATCAAGGAAGTACTGGAATCTATCGGCGTAGACATCGACAATCCGCCGGAGATCAAGAGATACAAGGCTTTCATCAAGCTTGCTGTCGAGAAGTTCGACCGGCTTCCTTTGAGGGACATCCCGAGAAAACCGCGTGTCGGTCTCGTAGGAGAGATCCTTGTAAAGTTCCAGCCTGATGCGAACAACAATGCGATAGACGTCATCGAAGCAGAAGGATGCGAAGGCGTTCTTCCCGGCGTATTGGACTTCTTCTTATACTGCGCATACAACCCGATCTGGCAGGCGCAGAACCTCGGAAGGAGCAAGCAGACGGCATACCTGATGACTCAGGGTATAAGATTCCTCGAGCTTCTCAGGAACCCCATCAACAAGGAGTTCAAGAAGACAGGCGGCAAGTTCATGCTCACCGAAAGGATCCAGGAACTTGCGGAGAAATCATCTTCAGTCCTGTCATGCGGCAACTCCTGCGGTGAGGGCTGGTTCCTTACAGCCGAGATGATCGAACTCATCCAGGACGGCGTTCCGAACATCATATGCGCACAGCCTTTCGCGTGCCTGCCTAACCACGTTACGGGTAAGGGCATGATCAAGGAACTCAGACGTCAGTACCCGAATTCCAACATCATCCCGATCGACTACGATCCGGGTGCATCGGAAGCAAACCAGCTTAACAGGATCAAGCTCATGATCTCGACTGCGCATACGGTCAGGAACATGGAGATCGAGAAAGAAGGCAATAAAGCCGGAGAAGACTGATATGGGCAGACTCTTACTTGTTGACGGCAACTCGATAATCAACCGCGCTTATTACGCGGTAATCGGAAGGGCACCGATGACTGCACCCGACGGAACACCCACGGGCGCGGTGAACGGTTTCTTCAATTCCGTTCTCGGAGTGATTAAAGAATATAACCCCGACCATCTCTGCATCCTTTTCGACAGGAGAGAACCGACGTTCCGTCACAAGATGAGCGCCGAGTATAAGGCGAACCGCCACGGCATGCCCGACGATCTCGCAGCTCAGATGCCCGTCGTAAAAGAACTCTGCGACCTGCTCGGAATGCACCGTATGGAACTTGCCGGATATGAAGCCGACGACCTCATCGGAACCCTGTCAAAACAGGGCGAAGAAGCAGGCATGGACGTATTCATCTTCAGCGGCGACCACGACGATTTCCAGCTGATATCAGACAAGGTATCAGTCATCCTTCCGCAGTCCGGCAAGGGCAAGGAGCCGAGAGTCTTATTCGACCGCAACATGTTTGAGACGACATACGGCGTTAAGCCCGAACTCTTCGTTCACGTCAAAGCGCTGATGGGCGATAACTCGGATAACATCAAGGGCGTCGACAAGGTAGGCGAGAAGACCGCGTTCAAGCTCATCGCACAGTATGAGACTACTGACGGCGTGTACGAGCACGCAGACGAACTCTCGCCGGCATTAAAGACGAAGATATCGGAGTCCAAAGAACTCCTTGAGATGAACCTCAAGCTCTGCACGATCGTAAGAGACGCACCCGTTCCTTACGGCGCGGATGAGACAGGATACACTGGCGAGGTCGCTGACACGCAGGCTCTTGCAGACAGGCTGTCACAGCTTGCGTTAAAGCAGCTTACGAAGAAGCTCGACTTAGACGGCGTCAAGCCCACGGTGTCTGCTCCTGCATCGGCAGAAGATCCGTTTGTGGAAGAACTTTCTTACAAGCTGGGCAAGCTCATAGAAGACAAGCCGCAGATAACTGAAGGCGCACCTGACGCAGTCCCTGCAGGAGCTGATCCCGAGCATCTTAATGTCGGCATCGGTTTTGTCAGCGTTAACTCGAGGTCGTATGTGCTGGTTCTCGATTTCGACGCGTGCAGATTCTACAAGATGTCCGTGCACGATGCGTGCGCGCTGTTCGACAAGGCGGAGAATGTGTTCCCGGTAGGTTACGACTACAAGGATACTTCCAAGGTCTGCCCGAGAGCGCTTAAGGGCGTCACGTCTGTGTTCGATACCATGATCGCAGGTTACGTCTGCAACAAGATTGAAGGCAAGGCGGATTTCGAGAGACTGTATTCGAGCGTGACGGGGCTGTTGTACCCGATCGAAGAGGAGCAGGAAGCAAAGCAGCTGTCGCTCTTCGACGAGATGAACGAAGACGAGAACAAGACCGTAAACAGTGCGGCTCTCAAGATATATGCGAACATGGTGATCGCGAAGATCATCTCGCGCGATATCGCAAAGGACGAGCAGATCAAAAAACTTCTCTTCGATATCGAATTCCCTCTGGTAATAACGCTCGATGCAATAGAGAGGAACGGCATGAATGTCTCCTGGGAGAGGCTCAGCAGGCTTCACGAGGAGTACTCCAGAAGGCTTGAAGACACCTGCGCGAGGATATACGATCTCGCAGGGTGCGAGTTCAACGTCAACTCTCCGAAACAGCTCGCAGACGTCCTCTACAGTGACGACAAGCTCGCACTCCCGCACGGCAAGAAGAACAAGACGGGAGTATATTCGACGGGCATAGACGAGCTCAACAGACTCAAGTACATGCACCCTGTGATCAAGTACATCATCGAGTTCAGGGAACTCTCCAAACTCGATTCGACATATGCTGTCGGCCTCACGAAAGCGATCGCCGACGACGGCAGGATCCACACGAGATTCACGCAGGCCATGACAAACACGGGAAGACTCTCTTCCACGGAGCCGAACCTGCAGAACATACCCGTAAGGTCCGTCGAAGGATCGAGGCTCAGAGAGGCGTTTACCGCGCCCGAGGGAAGAGTCCTGGTCGATGCAGACTACTCGCAGATAGAGCTTAGGCTCCTTGCGGCATTAAGCGAAGACCCTACGATGTGCGATGCGTTCATGAAGGGCGAGGACATCCACAGAAGGACAGCGGCAAAGGTGTTCGGCGTTGATGAGGCTGACGTTACTTCCAAGATGAGATCGCAGGCAAAGACGATCAACTTCAGCATCATATACGGCATTTCTGATTTTGGCCTGTCGAACGATCTCGACATCAGCATCAAGGATGCGGGCAACCTGATAAAGGAATACGGCGCGCAGTTCCCGGGCATCATGGAATATCTGGACAGGCTCAAGGAAGACGGTACTTCCAAGGGGTATGCCGAGACATACTACGGCAGGAGAAGGTATCTGGACGAACTTAAGAGCCAGAACAAGAACCTTCGAAACTTCGGCCTGAGGGCTGCCATGAACACGCCTATCCAGGGCACTGCGGCAGACATAATAAAGATCGCCATGAACCGCGTATACAAGAGCCTGAGGGAAGAACTTCCCGACGCGCTCCTCGTCATGCAGGTGCACGACGAACTCATAGTCGAGTGCGATGCCGAAGACGCTTCTAAGGCATCGGAGATCTTAAAGCGCGAGATGGAAGCGGCAGCATCGTTTGCTATCCCGCTCGTCGCTGACGTACACGAAGGAAAGGACTGGCTGAGGGCGAAATAATGTTCATCTTAGGTATCACAGGCGGTATAGGAAGCGGCAAGAGCACGGTCAGCGGCATATTGAGGGACAGGGGACTTCTTGTCCTTGATGCCGACGAGATATCAAGAGACGTAACCGAAGCAGGCGGAAGGGCAATGCCCCGGATCGCAGAGGTCTTCGGACCGCGCGCGGTAACTTCCACCGGCGCCATGAACAGAAAGTACATGTCGTCCCTGGTCTTTAACGATAAGGCAAAGCTGGACCTTTTAAGCTCGATGATCCACGCGTTTGTTTTCGAGGAGATGGAAGCTCGTGCAGAGAAAGAACGCGAGAAGGGCACCAAGTGCATCGTGCTCGACGTACCTATCCCGGTAAATAAGTTCACCGCGATGTGCAATCAGGTGTGGGTCGTAACATGCGATGAAGAGGTAAGGCTTGCAAGGCTTGCAAAAAGAGGCCTTGACCCCGAGGAAGCAAAGCGCAGGATCGCGATGCAGATGTCAGATGACGAGTACTGCGAACTGGGCGATCACGTGATAGATAATTCGTGGGACCTGGATAAGCTCAACGAGAATGTTGACAAACTCATCAAGGAACAGCTCCACGCAAGAGGCATCAGGATATGAATCTCACGGCAGTGATAATAGCATCGGTGTTTGCCGTGATTGCTGCGGCCGTCTTCGTGTTCTTCATGATCGGCAAAGCAGACTTCATCACAAAGCGCACGGCAAACTACTACAAGGCGACGTCGGCAGTGTATCTGTCTGCGGCAGCGCTGTTGCTCATACTGTCCATTACGCTTGCCGAACTTCCGACGGAGTTCATCCTGATAGCAGAGATAATGATCGCTTTTGTATTTGTATTCTCGACATACATGCTGTACCGCATCGCAAACCAGCTTGGCGAGATCCAGAAAGAGATAGACGAAGGCAGGGTAAGGTCTTCAGAACAGGTTGCAAGAGAGGACGCTGAATTTGCAGCAGGAATCGAAGAAAAAGAAGATAGCAGTAACGACGCTTAACATAGCGGCTTTTGTGGTAGCAGCCGTCTTAGCCGTCACTTTCGTGATCGACCTTATCGTCGTTTGCACCGTCTCGCCGCGCATATACTACCTGAATGAATTCGAGTCTGACAGGGAATACGACTGCATCATCGTGCTTGGTTGTGCCGTGTATAAGGACGGAGACCCGAGCCCGTTCCTCAAAGACAGATTAAGGACCGCGATAACGCTTTACCAGGAAGGCGTGTCTGACAAGATCCTCTTAAGCGGAGACAGGGACGATGCCGAAGAATACGACGAGGTCGGCGCGATGTACGAGTTCTGCGTCGAGAACGGCGTTGCGCCTGAAGACATATTCCTGGACATCTACGGTTATTCGACTTACGAGACGATGTACAGGGCGTACAACTACTATGGCGTGAGGTCCGCCGTCATCGTGACGCAGGGCTATCACATTTACAGGTCGACGTTCATCGCTTCAGGACTCGGGATTGACGCGACGGGAGTAAAAGCGATAAATTCAGGGTATACGATCGCACCTCACAATTACGTGAGAGAGTGCGCGGCGATGGTGAAGGATTTCGTGCAGACACTGGCCAAGCCTGCCACGATCGAAGCAGGCAACGTCTATGACATCAATGGCAGCGGGGAGATAACCCGTACGGATTACTACTTATGAGAAAGATCGATACGACGGGCGTTCCCGGTTACATCAAGGGTTTCTTCATGATACTCGCGGGTATCGTCTTCATCGTGTTCCCCGAGCAAGTGTCGAGCGTCATCGGCATCATCTTTGCCATCATCCTCATGGTCATCGGAATATCAGGCGCAGTCGATTACATCATCTCCGTCAAGGACTTCAAGGAGGCGGGATACGGCAAGGCCGCAGGCGCGGAGATCGTGCTCGTGTATTCGGTCATAGTCATGATCATAGGCTTTGTGTTCCTGCTCAAACCCGAACTCGTGCTTCAGATACTGGCGCTCGTCGTAGGTTTGTTCTTTATCATCGACGGTGTGGTCAAGATCCGCGAGGCAACCTTGGTTCCGCGTTTTAAGAACATCTACTGGTGGATACTGCTCATACTCTCGCTTGCCATCTTCGGTGCGGGAATCGCATGCATCGTCGACCCGTTCAGCGGGACGAGAGGCATAATAATCTTCTCCGGCGTCACGTTCATCGCGAGCGGAGTGGAATCCATAATCCTCAGCTTAAAGGAAAAGTAATATCAGACGTTGAACCTGAAGAGGACGACGTCGCCATCCTTCATAACGTATTCCTTGCCCTCAGATCTTACGAGACCTTTCTCTTTGGCAGCGTTGTAAGAACCGCAAGCAATGAGGTCGTCGTAGGATACGACTTCGGCCCTGATGAAGCCTCTCTCGAAATCAGAGTGGATCTTACCTGCAGCCTGAGGAGCCTTTGTGCCGTTTGTGATCGTCCAAGCACGTACTTCCTTCGGACCTGCCGTGAGGTAGGAGATGAGACCTAAGAGGGTATAGGATGCCCGGATCATCTTGTCGAGGCCTGCGCTCTCGATACCGAGATCATCAAGGAACATCTGGCGGTCTTCAGCTTCGAGCTGACCTAATTCGTCTTCGATCTTTGCAGAGATAACTACGACTGCGGCATTCTCTTTGGAAGCGATGTCTCTTACTGTCTGAACATAAGGAATGTCGGGGTTCTTGATGTCGTCTTCTGCGATGTTTGCGCAGTAGAGGACAGGCTTCATGGAGATGAGCTGGAGGTCTCTTGTGTACTCGAGTTCGTCATCCGTGAACTCAAGTGATCTTGCTGCCTTTTCTTCTGCGAGGCAGTTGTAGATCTTCTCGTATACAGCAAGCTCTGCTGCATATGTCTTGTCGCCGCCCTTCATCATCTTCTTTGTGCGGTCGATCCTCTTTTCCATGATCTCTAAGTCAGACAGGATAAGCTCGATGTCGATGGTCTCGATGTCAGACTTGGGGTCTGCATGTCCGTTGACGTGTACTACGTCGGGGTCATCGAAACACCTTACAACGTGCACGATGGCATCGCACTCACGGATGTTGGACAGGAACTTGTTGCCGAGGCCTTCACCTTTGCTCGCGCCCTTTACGAGGCCTGCGATGTCTACGAACTCGACTACTGCAGGTGTGTACTTCTCAGGGTTATACATCTCGGCAAGCTTGTCGAGTCTCTCATCCGGGACTGCGACTACACCTACGTTAGGCTCGATAGTGCAGAAAGGATAATTGGCGGATTCAGCGCCAGCCTTTGTGATCGCATTGAAGAGTGTGCTCTTGCCGACATTGGGAAGACCTACTATTCCGAGTTTCATATATGTACCTCTTTGTGTTCCTTGATTTTTGCTATTGCATTATACACTTTTTGAAGAATATAAGGGGATTATTCAACAAATAGTGCCCTGCCGCAGGGATGTTTCTGTTGAATCTTGGGCAGAAACGGCGATTATTCAACAAATATTGCCCTGTCGCAGGGATGGTTTTGTTGAATCCCGGACCAAATCAGCGGATATTCAACCAATTGTGCCCTGCTATAGGGATGGTTCTGTTGAATCTTATGTGCATCTGTCTGAAAACCCTTGAAAATTAAGCGTTGCAGCCGTTTTTACCCCAGCGCCACTTTGTCGGTTTTTGTCGGTTTTTGTCGGGTTTTTCGGCAATTTTTCTCTGTATGCTTTTAGGTAAAGGAGGTGTTCTTATGCTCGTATCAAAGGTTTATTCATGTTTTAACGACGGTACCGGGGCGGTGCTTTCCGAGATAGAGGTGTCGGTGACTCCGGGCATCCCGACTTTTTCGGTTCTGGGGCTCTGCGACTCATCCATAAGAGAAGCATACGGAAGGCTCAGGTCAGCGCTTGCAGTCGCGGGGTTCAAGATGCCAAAAGGCCATGTGACCGTCAGCATAAGTCCCGCGTATATGAAGAAGTCGGGGTCAGGTTTTGACCTGCCGATAGCGCTCGGGATACTCTTTGCTTCAAGCCAGATCCCGGAGCCTGCCGGGAAGAAGATCTACGCGGAAGGAGAACTGACTTTAAGCGGCGAGGTCAAGGCGACTCCGGGGTGCGTCAGAAGGCTCGTGTGCATAAGGGATGAAGGGCTGGACATCAAGATAATCCCGGAGGAAGAGGAAAGAAGCGCTGCAGTCGCAGGGTATAAAGGAGCACTTGTATCAAGTCTCAGTGAAGCACGCGCAGTCTTCGGGATAGAAGGATACACGGAAAGGGCGTTCTCATACGCATGCGGATCAAGAGATGAAGACCCCGTGGACATCTCGCTTCTAAAAGGACAGGAGAAGGCCAAGCGTGCGGTCATATTGAGCGCTGCGGGGTTCCACAACATCCTACTTGTAGGAAGCCCCGGGTCGGGCAAGACGATGGCGGGAAGGATACTCGCAGGGCTCATGCCGCCTTTGTATCCGGAAGAGATACCCGAGGTCTATGCTCTTTCGGAAGCGATAGAAGGAGACGCGGCAGAGCCAACTGATACTAGACCGATGAGATACGCAGGACCGCAGGTGTCGGTAAGCGGACTTCTCGGCAATTCAGCAAGTCTCACACCCGGCGAACTCGCACTGGCAGATCACGGCATACTTCTGGCGGACGAACTCTGCGAGTACAAGCCGGAAGTAATAGAGTCGCTGAGGCAGCCGCTTGAAGACAGGGAGATAAGGCTTGCAAAGAACGGAAAGACGTTCGTATATCCTGCAAGGTTTATTTTCGCGGGTACGGCAAACCCGTGTAAGTGCGGACTGTACCTTGAGCCCGGAAGGAAATGCAGGTGCACGCCGAACTCGCGCAAGAGATACATGAGCAAACTCTCGGGGCCGTTCCTCGACAGGATAGACATCATAAGCGAGATGACTTCGATATCAGGCGAGGACATGGCATCGATCTGTGACTTCAACGGGCGAGGGGAATCAGACGAGGTGCGTGAGAAGGTTTCTGAATGCTGGGCAAGGCAGCATGAGAGGTATAAGGACATCGGCAAGAACCTTCTTAACGCGACGGTGAGGGTGGAAAATCCTGCGGAGGCAATGAAGATACCTGACCGTGTCGCGGAGTATGCGTCAGGGCTTGCGGAAAGGGGTTTCTTCTCGGCACGAGGCTTTACCGGGATTCTGCGGGTCGCAAGGACGATAGCAGACCTTGAAGGGCGCTACGAAGTCAATGAGGGCGATGTCTCGGAGGCTGCCATATACAGGACGAGTTTATTCGAGTGAGGTGATGAAAATGTGTAATTACAGGTATTCGGCGGTAAGGATGGTGTCAAAGCTTGATTTCAAGGCCATCAGGGAACTTGAGAACCTTCAGGCGATAAGAAACTACAGGGATCTCACGGACCTGGAAATCCTCAAGAACATAGACAGGAGGGAAATGTCCGAGAACACCTGCAGAAAGCTGGACAGCGTGATCGGCAACTGGGACATAATACTCAAGACGGAAGCAGAGTACCGCGAGACGGCGGTAAAGAACAACATCTTCACGTTGTCGGTCTTCGACAGCGACTATCCGTACAACTGGAGAAATCTCAGCGGCATGCCGAAAGTCATCTACTGCAAGGGTAAAAGGGAGATACTGAGCACCATGGTCCTGCACGGGTCGGTGGCGGTCGTGGGGTCGAGGGAAGCGAGCAAGTACGCGCTGTTTGCGACGGAGAGTTTCGCGACGGAACTTAGCAGCAAGGGGATAACGATTGTCTCGGGCATGGCGTCGGGCGTCGACAGGGCGGCGCACTCTGCAGCGGTCAGGCAGAAGGGGAGCACCGTCGCTGTGGTCGCGGGAGGCCCGGAGAAAGTCTATCCGAGGGAGAACCGCGATATCTACGAGCAGATAGTCGCAGAAGGCCTCGTGATCTCGGAGATGCCGCCGGGACAGGGCGTCTTAAGGCAGTATTTCCCCGCGCGAAACCGCCTTATCGCAGGTCTCGGGGACTGCACGCTCATAATGGAGGCAGGGGAGGTCTCGGGGACTCTTCACACGGCTTCGTTTACGGTTGCGCAGGGGAAGGAAGTTTTCGTGCTGCCGAACAGTATTTATTTCGAGAACGCAAAGGGAGGCATGAAGATCCTGGAGGACGGAGGCAACGTGCTCATCTCGCCGGACGGGGTCATAGACAGCGTCTCGCAGGCCCTTTTGTTCAGGCATATAAGCAATCCCGGATACATGGAAAGCCTTGAACACAGGCTGATCGAAGAAGAGCAGGCGCAGCAGGAATACAAGGCGGATGTGCTTGCCCTGAGGAAGAAGGCGGACATGTTCCCGGAGGAGATGGACGATCCCGAGTGGAGCCTGCTGATTGAAGACGAATTGTCGTCGGGACCTAAGAGCATAGACGAACTTTGCAGGTGCCTTGCGCTGCCTTTTTACCGCATATCGCAGCTGATCGTCGCCTTGAAGCTCTCAGGCAGGGTCACGGACCAGGGCGGAAAGTTTTCTTTGACAATTTGTTAATGATGAATTATATATATATGCGACAAAAATTATAAAGGATTCACACAATGGGTAAAAAGTTAGTAATCGTTGAGTCTCCGGCCAAGTCCAAGACTATAGGAAGATACCTGGGACCCGACTTTCTGATAACTGCGTCGCTCGGACATATTAGAGATCTGCCTTCGGGTAATCTGGGCGTTGACGTTAAGAATGATTTCAAGCCGATATACATCACCATGAAGGGAAAGGAGAAGGTCGTAAGAGAGCTTAAGACGCTCGCTGCAGGCTGCGATGAAGTACTGCTCGCGACCGACCCTGACCGCGAGGGAGAAGCTATCGCATGGCACCTTGCCAAGGTCCTTAAGATCGATCCCGATTCGAACTGCAGGATCACATTCAACGAGATCACTAAGAAGGCCGTGCAGGAGGCAATCAGCAGCCCGCGCGCCATCGACATGAACCTTGCTGACGCACAGCAGGCAAGAAGAATTCTTGACCGTCTCGTAGGTTACGAATTAAGCCCCCTGCTCTGGAAGAAGATCCGCAAGGGCCTTTCCGCAGGAAGAGTCCAGTCCGTCGCAACGAAGATCGTCATGGACAGGGACGCGGAGATCGACGCATTCAAGCCTGAAGAGTACTGGCTCGTAAAGGCGCTCGTAACTCCGGGCAAGGCATCCGACAAGTTCCTCATGAGCTACTACGGCGTGAATAAAGCAGGCAAGACTTCGCATGTCAAGCTTACATGCGAGGCAGAGGCAAACAAGGTCCTTGACGATACAAAGGGCAAGCCTTTTATGCTCACTTCCGTTAAGCACGGCAACAGGGAGCGCAATCCTTATCCTCCGTTCACGACTTCCACGCTGCAGCAGGAAGCATCGAGAAGACTCGGATTCTCATCCAAGAAGACGATGTCCGTTGCTCAGCAGCTCTACGAAGGTATCGACATCAAGGGCGCAGGCCAGACGGCTCTCGTATCCTATATCAGAACGGACTCCGTAAGAATCTCCGACGAGGCTTATGAGGCAGCAAAAGAGCTCATCATCGCACGTTTCGGAAAAGAGTATCTGTCTTCGCACAGAAGAAAGTACAAGAACAAGAATTCCGCGCAGGACGCGCACGAGGCTATAAGGCCGACGCATTTCGACATGGATCCCGCTTCCATCAGGGCATCGCTCACATCTGATCAGTTCAAGCTCTACTCTCTGATCTGGGACAGATTCCTTGCAACGCAGATGGCAGCAGCAAAGCTCGATACGCTTTCTGTCGAGGCAGCCTGCGGCGAGCACGTATTCAGAACATCCGGCGAGACCGTAACCTTCATGGGTTTCCTCGCACTCTACGCAGATGTCGCAGAGGACAAGAAGGATGACGACGAGGAGAATTCCAAAGCGAAACTCCCTGCATTAGAAGAGGGCACGGAACTCAAGAACCTCGACGTCTCCGGCATCCGGAAATTCACGACGCCTCCGCAGCATTACACGGAAGCAACGCTCATCAAGGCGCTCGAAGAATACGGCATCGGAAGACCTTCCACATATGCTCCGACTATCTCCACGATCCTCGAGAGACAGTACATCGAGAAGGACGGAAGATCGCTCCTCATCACTGAACTCGGCAAGCTTGTTACGAACATGCTTTCCGAGAATTTCTCCGAGATCGTTGACGTAAGTTTTACCGCTGATATGGAAAGCTCTCTGGATAAAGTCGAAGAGGGCAGCGTTAAGTGGGAGAAAGTCTTAAGTGATTTCTATCCCGAGTTCGCATCACAGGTAAAGAGCGCGCAGGAGTCGATAGAAAAGGTCGAGATCGTTCCCGAGAAGACTGGCGAGACATGCCCCAAGTGCGGCAGCGAGCTCGTATACAAAGAGGGAAGATACGGCAAGTTCATCGCTTGCACGCAGTTCCCTTCATGCGACTTCACGAAAAACATCGAGGTGCAGGCAAAGGGCAAGTGCCCCCAGTGCGGTTCGGGCCTTCTCGCTCACCGTTCAAAGAAGTACAGAGGCAAGCTCTTCTATACATGCGACAAGAAGGGATCCAACCCTGACTGCGACTTCATCTCCTGGAACCTTCCGATCGAAGGCAAGTCATGCCCCGAGTGCGGTTCGTTCATGGTGCTGAAGCATTACGGCAAGAAGGCTTACCCTAAGTGCTCCAACAAGAACTGTCCTTCCAACGCTCGCAAGAAGAAGTCTTCGGGTTCTGACAAGGATGAGTGATATACCGGAAGTAACAGTCATAGGCGCAGGTCTCGCAGGCTGCGAAGCTGCGAACATGATCGCGTCTTTGGGTGTGAGGGTGAAGCTTTATGAGATGAAGCCCGTAAGAAAGTCCCCGGCACATCACAGCGACGGCTATGCCGAACTCGTATGCAGCAATTCCTTAAGGGCTGCTGCGCTCGAGAATGCGATCGGACTTCTCAAGGAAGAATTAAGAAGACTGGGTTCACTCATAATGGAGTCCGCCGACAGGGCAGCAGTTCCCGCAGGCGGCGCGCTCGCAGTGGACAGGGATGAGTTCTCTTCTTATATCACGGAGTCGATAAAGAACAATCCGCTCATCACGGTAGTATCAGAAGAAGTTACAAAGATCCCCAGGGAAGGCATCGTCGTTGTTGCGACGGGCCCTCTTACTGACGGCGATCTCTACGAAGATATCAGAACTCTTACGGGTGCATCAGACCTGCATTTCTTTGATGCGGCTGCGCCCATCGTTACGCTCGATTCCATCGACATGACGAAAGCATTCAGGGCTTCAAGATACGGCAAGGGCGGAGACGATTACATCAACTGCCCGATGAACAAGGAAGAATACATTGCCTTCAGAAACGCCCTGGTTACGGCGGAGAGGGCTGAGGTAAAGAATTTCGATAAGGAGATCGTCTTCGAAGGGTGCATGCCGATAGAGACGATGGCATCGAGAGGCGAGGATACCATGAGGTACGGCCCGCTCAAGCCCGTAGGTCTTATCGACCCCAGGACAGGCGAGGAGCCCTATGCGTGCCTGCAGCTCAGGCAGGACAACAGGGCGAAAACTATGTACAACCTCGTCGGCTTCCAGACACGCCTCAAGTTCGGTGAACAGAAGAGAGTCTTCGGCATGATCCCCGGACTCGAGAACGCGGAGTACTACAGGATGGGCGTGATGCACCGCAACACGTACCTCAATTCCCCCGAGAACCTCACGCCGAGATACAGCCTGAGAAAGATGCCGAATATACATTTCGCGGGCCAGATAACGGGCGTGGAAGGTTATATCGAATCGACGGCTTCAGGCCTTCTTGCCGGATTCTATGCCGCGACGGAAGCGCTCGGGATCGACTGCCCGATGTACCCTGACGCAGATACCGTTATAGGTTCGATGGCAATGTATGTGTCCGATCCTAACGTTAAGAAATTCGTGCCGATGAATGCAAACTTCGGCATCGTCAATCCCATACCCGGCAAGTTCCGCGGAAAGACGGCCAAGAAAGACAAGAATTCCGCGCTCGCTGCAAGGTCACTTGAACAGATCGACCGTTTTGCGGGTACAATAGAGGAGATAAGACAAAAGACAGGCAGTTAAATAATGAGCATATCGGAAGACAGGCAGGAGGAGACAGCTGTTATCGCGGGCAAAGACCGCGGAAGCGTTCCTGTGTTTTTCGAAAGTATCGGAACCAACCTCATAAGGCTCATGTGCTGCAATGTCGTCTTCGTGATCTGCAATATCCCTGCGATGGCCGTTGCGTTTTTGATCCTCGGATACATCCTTCCCCAGATGAGTACGTCGTTCCTTCCTTCAGAATTCACTGCAACAATGATGGAACTCGGACTTCACGGCCAGACCAACCGTTCGGGCGAGATCACCGGCGAAGAAGCCGCAGTCAATCTGTACCTTCTCTTCATGCTGTTCTGCATAATGCTGCTGGTATCAAGTCTTCTAGTCTGCGTCGGTCCCGTGCAGGCGGGACTGTCCCGCGTATATGGACTGTTCATGGGCGGCGGAAGCGAGTCTTCAGTCAAAGCATTCAAGCTCGGAGTAAAAGAGAATCTGAAGCAGTCTTTTGGCGCGATGTTCATATCGATCGCGGTCACGTTCATCTGCCTTCTGGCGGTGAGTTTTTACATGAACCTCGGTATATTCGCAGGGCTTCTGCTCGCTGTTCTTTTTGCCGCGATATTAGTGTTCTTCTCGCTCGTTCAGAACATCGTCTACCGCATGATGGTTACGAGGGAACTCGGGCTTTTTAAGATGTATAAGAACGCTTTCATACTTGTGCTTCTGAAGTTCGGCAGGAGCCTCGGGATGGTGGTGCTCAACTGCATTGTTTTCGGGGTGATACCTTTCGTGCTGTTGATGAACACGCAGATAGTGTCCGTGGGCATATATGTGTTCCTGTATTTTTTCGTGCTTACCGCAGTGATGCACTACATAAACACGGTGTATGCGGACAGCCTTATCACGCGCTACATGAAGGCCGGGGAGGAAGAGAAAGATGATTGATTTCACGCTCCTTTCCGACAGGATAATCGAACTCATGAGGGTATGCGGCGCACTGTTCTTCATAGCCCTCGTCGCGTTCATATACATCCTCATCGTCACAGGTGTCAGAGTCTTCCGCTACAAGAAAAAGATCGAAGACAAGAACGACGACTTCCTCATCTGCGATGTCGCGTATTTCCTTGAGAAGGGAAAGAGAGAAGCACAGGAGGATTCGTTCTATATCTCGCCGATGGCTGAGTTCCCGAGCAACGGTCTTATTGCGGCGGTGTCTGACGGCATGGGCGGTCTTGCAAACGGAGAAGACATCTCGAGCTACATCATCAGCAGGCTTAAGGAATCCTATCCCGTGAACTTCGATGATACGACGGAAGTCGCAGGATTGCTCCGCACCATATCCGACGAGATCTACGACAAGTACAAGCTCAGCAGCGGCGCGACGATCGTCATGGTCCACATCAAGGATAATTTCATGAATTTCTATTCGTCCGGTGACAGCAACATAATCCTCATGCGCGGCGACAAGGCGACGCTTTTAAACCAGCGCCAGAATTATGTCTCGTACCTTGTTAAGAAGATGGCGGAAGGCGGCATCAGCACGCACGACGCGTACACGAACAACAGAGCGAGGGCCTTGACTGACTTCATGGGCAACCACGAGTGCAGGATACTCAAGACCAGCAGCCCGATAAGGCTTTTCGAGGAGGACGTGATCCTCGTGACGTCAGACGGCGTTACCGATACCGTCAACCTCGGCAGGCTCGCGAAATACATCTCGCCGCAGCTTAGTGCGCGCACCTCTGCAGAGAGACTCAAGTATGCGATCCGCGGAAAGAAGAACAAGCGCCAGGATAACTACACCGGCATAGTGATTAAGATGGAGAGAAGCTTCCTGTGATAGAGTACAACATTTTCAGGCATGCGGGCGACAGCCTTACATACGACGATGAAGTGGTGCTTGCAGCAGGCGTCTCTACGACCTTGGGCATCCTGGAAGGCGCGACAGTGGGTGCGGACCTTGATAAGTACCGCGACTCATTTAAGAGCCTTATCGAGACTGCGGGATTTGAAGATATCTCAGATCCTTCGCACAGGTTTGAATTCGCGTCGGAGCAGGCCGAGTGCCAGCTTCCCCGAAATGCCGAGTACATGATAATGGAGATCGACGGAAAAGTAGTCGAGAGCGTGAGGCACGGCGGCGTCATCGCGAAGATCGTGATGAGCGGCGAGATGCGCATGCTCCCGAACGGCAAGTTCGGACTGTCTACCGGCGACAGGATCGTCTGCGCCACTTCGAATTTCTACCGCAAACTGACAGACGAGGCGATCCTTGCGGATGCCCTCGTCTCAGATAACTGTACTGAATGGATGAACTTCATGATAAGGCGCATATCGGACAGCTGCGAGCTTAAGTGCGGCAACCTGTCTGCCGTGACGCTTATCGTCAGATGATCAAGTACCGTAATACTTCTTGTAATACTCGTCCCTGAAATCGCCAAGACGGTCTTCTGCGATCGCTTCCCTGACTCGTTCCATGAGCTTAAGCAGATACCAGATGTTGTGGTATGTGCAAAGCCTGAGGCCGAACATCTCGTTTGCCTTTATCAGGTGTCTTACGTATGCTGCGGAATAGTTCTTGCATGCATAGCAGTCGCACTCCGGATCCATCGGTCCGAAATCTTCAGCGTGCTTTTTATCCCTTATGATCTTCTTGCCGTAGTCGGTGAGAATCGTGCCGTGGCGGCCCATCCTCGTAGGCAGTACGCAGTCGAACATGTCGACGCCTCTTAAAGCGCCTTCGATGAGATAGTCGGGTGTGCCGACGCCCATCAGGTATCTGGGCTTGTCTTCAGGCATGAGAGGAACCGTGCAGTCGATCATCTCAAGGAAGAGTTCCTTGGGCTCACCGACGGAGATTCCTCCGATCGCGTAGCCGGGAAGGTCGAACGATGTAATGGCGTCAGCGCTCTTTTTTCTCAGCTCGGGATACATCGAACCCTGGATGATGCCGAAGAGTGCCTGTGTGTCGGGATTCTTGTGCGATGCGATGCAGCGCTCGAGCCACCTTGTGGTCCTTGCCTGCGACCTGTCGGCGTAATCGAAGTCTGAAGGGTAGGGGCAGCACTCGTCGAAAGCCATGATGATATCCGCACCCAGGTCGTTTTGGATCTTCATGGATTCTTCAGGCGTGAGGAAGAGTTTCCTGCCGTCGATGTGCGAACTGAACTTAACGCCTTCCTCCTTGATGTCCTTGGGCCTGGCGAGGGAGAAGACCTGGAATCCGCCGCTGTCCGTGAGTACCGCGCCGTCCCAGTTCATGAACTTATGCAGACCGCCTGCCTTGGCGACGATCTCGGAGCCCGGCCTGAGCCAGAGGTGATATGTGTTGGAAAGGATTATCCCGGCGCCCATGCCCGATACTTCATCGGGGCTCATGCCCTTGACGGAAGCCTGTGTGCCGACGGGCATGAAAGCAGGCGTCATGAACGTGCCGTGCGGGGTGTGGACCCTGCCGAGCCTCGCGCCTGTCTGCTTACATGTGTGGATGTGTTCGTACCATACGGGCGGCTGTGACATTTAATCCTCCAGATCTGTTATGAACATCGCGTCGCCGAAAGAGAAGAACCTGTATTCCTCCTCCACGGCGTGCTTGTATGCGTTAAGTACGTTCTCTCTTCCTGCAAGTGCCGATACCAGCATTATAAGGGTCGACTCGGGAAGATGGAAATTCGTGATGAGCGAATCGATGCATTTGAACTCATAGCCGGGGTAGATGAAGATGTTAGTGTATCCCGAGTGCGGGTTCATCTCGGGGTCGATGCTGGCTACTGATTCGAGCGTCCTGGTCGAAGTCGTGCCGACCGAGATTATCCTTCTGCCTTCAGCCTTGGCTTTCTTTACGATGTCCGATGCTTCCTTCGGGAAATCGTACCACTCGGAGTGCATCTCGTGATCTTCGATGTCGCCTGCCTTGACGGGCCTGAACGTGCCGAGTCCGACGTGCAGCGTGAGTTCTGCGATCTCGACGCCCATGTCCCTCAGTTCCTGCATAAGTTCCTTCGTGAAATGCAGTCCCGCCGTGGGCGCGGCTGCCGAGCCCGGGTCCTTGCTGTAGACAGTCTGGTAACGCTCGGGGTCATCGAGCTTCTCGTGGATGTAAGGCGGGAGGGGGACGGTGCCGGCCTTATCGAGCACTTCTTCCCACACGCCTTCGAAATCGAACCTTATGATGCGGTTGCCGCTTTCTAAGACTTCTTCGCACTCTGCTTCGAGCTCACCGGGGATAAAAGTCATGCGGCGCCCTTCTCTTACTTTCTTGCCGGGGCGGGCGAGAGTTTCCCAGTGATTGTCATCGATCCTCTTGAGTAAGAGCAGCTCAACGGGGCTTTCCGTGTCAGTTCTTACGCCCAGGAGCCTTGCCGGGATGACGCGCGTGTTGTTGATGACGAGCACGTCGCCTTTTTTGAGGAAATCCTTGATGTCGTAGAAATGCTTATCTATAGTCCTGCCTGATTTTTTGTCGAGCACTAAGAGCCTCGAAGCCGTGCGGTCCTTGATCGGAACCTGGGCTATGAGGCGCTCGGGCAGGTCGTAGTAAAAATCACTGGTCTTCATGTCAGCCTTCTTCTTTTGTTATTTCCGAAAGAGTTTATCATATTTTGAGGGGACTAGAGCAGTGACGTAGACTAATCCGTGGCGAAATCCCCGATTTTGGCCACGAAAAAGTCGATGTCCAAAACACGCCTGCCAGTAGCTGTGAGTTCTTATCGGGTGAAAATAGGCGATTGTCGGTTTTTGTCGGTTTTTGTAAGGTTTTTCGGGTGCTTCGGGCTTGTATAATCAGCCTATGGGCATCATTACACCGTTTGAATCAAGAGAATATCTCGCTTTGAAGATCAATTATTGCAGGACCGGTCTTGCAAAGCTTCCTGATGTAAAGATTTCGAGCAGAACAGTAGAGAGCGGTGTTGTTAAAGTTTGCATGGTCGGTTCTCATGTCTACAGGTGCAATACAGATTATGGCCAAAAATACCTTGAGATTGCTCAGAAGCGGATGGCTCTTGAATCAGAACTTATCAAACTTGAAGGAATCTGGAACTCGCAGTACAGATGCCCGGTGCCGGAGGATTATAAGCCTCATAATGTGGTCAGACAATTTGATGCAGGCGGTCACGAACTGGTCAGTCTGGATAAAGAGTTCTTTGACTCGCTTAAGAATGATGCGAATCCCAATTACCGCGATAAGAAGTTTTATCCGTTCAACGGGGTATATTACAGGTCAAATCCGGAACGCGAGATCGCGATCTATTACACTGAGCATGGTATACCGTTTAAGTATGAGCCGGAGGTCTGGCTTGCCGGACTTAACAGGCCGATCCATCCTGACTTCGTCTTTTATATCAGGGAGCTTAACCTCTGCAAATTCCATGAGCACCTTGGTCTGATGAACAAGTCAGGTTATCTGCGTGATTATGAGATCAGGAATAACAATTACATAAATGCCGGCCTGATCACTGATTTTGATGTGCTGTTTACCTACGATATGCAGGATAAGCCTTTTGATCCAAGAGAGTTGGATACGACAATAAATCATGCAGTTTATAAATCGATGCTGCTCTTGTAAGGGGGCATCGTCTAATCCGTGGCTAATTTGGCTGTTTCGGCCACGGAATTGTGCAAATGGGCGCGAATTTGCACGAAACCGTGGCGATAATCACGTATTTGGCCACGAAAAAGTCGACGGCTGAAAATTCTTAATATAAAAAGATGGATTTTGCCAAAGATTGATATAATGATTCCATGAAATCTAATCCTTGTATTCCTGTGCTCATTCTGGCGGTCTTGCTCGGCATTACCGCCTGTTCTGCGTCCAATGATGAATTCGCTCCGGAAGCAGCAGAGACAACGGTAATACTGGATACGGTCCCGGAGTCGACTCCGTCTCCGACGCCCACACCGACGCCGACTCCCGAGCCCGAGGCAACAGAGCCTGAATCCAACGAGCCGATCGAGGTCACCGTCTCGTTCATTGGCGATTGTACGCTGGCTGAAGATTTCAGGCAGAACAGCTCAGTCGGCTTTGATGCCGTGGTGGGTGACGATTACGATTACTGCTTCCAGAACTGCAAGGATATATTCCTGGCTGACGACATGACGCTCGCCAATCTCGAGTGCGCGGTTACCGACAGGACGTCGTATGCGCAGAAGGAGTTCGTTTTCGGGATGAAGCCCGAGGCGCTCGTGATGCTGACGGATGCCGGGATAGAGGCGGTCAATATCGCGAACAACCACACCAAGGATTTTAAGCTCGAAGGCCTGCAGGACACGATGGATAACCTGGATGCTTACGGCATAGTCTGGAGCAACGAGGATAATGTCGCGATATATGAGACGGCAAACGGCGTTAAGATCGGAATGTTCGGTCTCGGCAACAGCGCGACGCTCGACCAGGGCAAGGCCTGCATCGACGAGCTCAAGGAGATGGGGGCGAACATAATCATCGCGAGCTGTCACTGGGGCGTCGAGAAGATGTACACGCCCAATAACGACCAGATCAATTTGGCTTACGGACTCATTGATTACGGGGCCGACATCATCATCGGAACGCACCCGCACAGGCTCCAGCCGATCGAGGTCTACAACGGCAAGTTCATCTGCTACAGTCTGTCCAATTTCTGTTTTGGCGGAAATAACACATTGAGCGACCCCGATTCTTGTATAATTCAATGCACATTTATAATGGACAGTGAAGGGCAGAATTGCGTAGACTATAAACTGAACGTAATTCCCTATTCCCAGACCTCGACAAGGCCGGGTAATGACTTCTGTCCGGCGCCTTATGAATGGGGGACCGACGAGTATTACCAGGTGCTGAGTAAGCTCGGATGGTCTGGCGAGGACGAATAATTTTTGAGAGGCTTATGGTATGTCACACGGTAAAGTTCTGGTAGTAATGGGTTCCGATTCTGATTTCCCCGTAATGGAAAAATGCTTCAAGATGCTCGCGAAATTCGACGTCGCATACGACGCTAATGTCGCTTCCGCGCACAGGACTCCCGAGCGTGCGGCTGCATTGGCAGGCGAGGCAGAGACAAACGGCTATGACGTCATCATCGCGGCAGCAGGTCTTGCGGCACATCTCGCAGGCGTTCTCGCAGCACATACATCACTTCCCGTGATCGGCGTTCCCTGCAAGGGCGGCGCTCTTAACGGCGTCGACGCGCTTTACGCGACAGTCCAGATGCCTACGGGCATCCCGGTAGCAACGGTTGCAATCGACGGCGCGGCAAATGCAGCCATCCTCGCATGCCAGATGATCGCGATCAGAGACCAAGATCTCAGAAGCAAGCTGAACGCATACAAAGAAGAACTCAAATCTTCAGTTGACGCAAAGGATGCGGCACTGAAGGAGAAAATTGCAAATATCTAAGAGCAAGGAGCAACAAACATGAGCGGTATTTTCGGTGCCTTAAACATCAAGGGCAGCACAGAGGACGTAACCAAGTCCTGTTACTACGGTATCTTCTCACTGCAGCACAGAGGCCAGGAGTCTGCGGGCATTGCAGTCAACAACGGCGGATCTTTCATGATCCACAAGAACCCGGGATTGGTAACGGACGTTTTCGACGAGGTCACGATCTCAGCGCTTGAAGGTTTTGCGGCAATAGGCCACGCAAGAGGCGGTTCTCCCAGAGAGTCAGGCACCGAGGCAATCCAGCCCATCATCATCAAGTCCAGGGTAGGCAACATCGGACTTACATGCGACTCTGTCGTAATGAACGCTTCCGCAATCAAGGAAGAGCTCGTTAACCAGGGCGCTATCTTCCAGACAAACATCGACGCGGAGCTCATCCTCTCGCTGTTCTCAAGGAACAGGATCAAGACTGACGAGTGCGAGCAGGCTATCCTCGAGACGATGAAAGAGATCCACGGCGTATATTCCATGATCTTTATGACGGACAACAAGCTCATCGGCGTAAGGGATCCGTACGGTATCAGACCTCTCGTTCTCGGCAAGATGGGCGATACATATTTCCTGTCTTCAGAGAACTGCGCGCTCGACGCAATCGGCGCCGAGTTCATCAGGGACATCGAGCCGGGCGAGATCATCTCGATCTCCGCTGGCGGCGTAAAGTCCACATTCTACAAGGAAAGCCCGACGAACAGACAGGACGGCAATGTCTGCATCTTCGAGTATGTTTATATCGCAAGACCTGATTCGGTCATCGACGGCATGAGCGTATTTGATTCCAGATACAGAGCAGGCAAGGCTTTGGCTGAGCTTCATCCCTGCGACGTCGACCTCGTAATCGGCGCGCCCGACTCGGGTAACGCTGCTGCTGAAGGTTTTGCAGCAGGCTTGGGCGTTCCTTACGGTGCAGGCCTTCTCAAGAACCGCTACGTCGGCAGAACGTTCATCAAGAGCACACAGACTCAGCGTGAACTCGCGGTCAAGATGAAGTTCGCAGCGCTCAAGACGGCGATCAAGGACAAGAGGATCGCGATCGTCGACGACTCCCTCGTAAGAGGTACCACCACGAAACACATCATCTCATTCCTGCGCGAGAACGGCGCCAAGGAAGTACACGTAAGACTCGCATCTCCGCCGGTTAAGTTCGGCTGCTTCTACGGAGCAAACGCTTCTTCCGAGACAGAACTTCCCGCTGCTTCCAAGTCTGTTGAAGACATCAGACAGATGATCGGCGCAGATTCTCTCGGATACATCAGCCTGGAAAAGCTCAAGGAGTGCCTTAACACGATCGAGTGCGATGTATGCGCTGCTTGTTTCGACGGCAACTTTGTCGCAGGCAGACCTGAAGATACTGAGTTTTAAGAGGAGAAGCTGATGAAGATCGCAGTATTTGTCTCGGGAGGCGGCACGAACCTCCAGGCGATCATAGATAACACCAAGACGGGTATCCTGAAAGATATCGAGATCGTGAAGGTGGTATCTTCATCACCCGACGCATATGCTCTCACGCGTGCTGCAGACAACGGCATTCCCGCCGTCGTGCTCCGCGCCAGAGATTACGCGAGCAGGGAAGAGTGGGACCAAAAGGTGGTGGAAGAAGTTACTTCTTCCGGTGCAGAGCTCATCGTACTCGCAGGCTACCTGTCACTTCTCGGACCTGAGATAGTAAAGGCTTATTCCAATAGGATAATAAACATACATCCCGCGCTCATCCCTTCGTTCTGCGGAGAGGGCATGTACGGGATCAGGCCCCACAGGGCGGCTCTTGCAAGAGGCGTCAAGGTAAGCGGCGCGACGGTGCATTTCGTTAACGAGAACTACGACGAAGGCCCGATCTTGCTGCAGAAGTCCGTAGATGTACTCCCGGGAGATACGCCGGAGACCTTGCAGAAGCGCATCATGCAGAACTGCGAGTGGGAGATCCTGCCCAAAGCGATACGTCTCATCGCTGACGGCAAGGTCGTAATCGAGAACAACATAGCAAGAATAACAGAATAAAAATCAGGAGGAGGCACCGCAATGGAAAAGTTAGATTTGGGAAAGATCCTTAAGGAGAATTCGTATCCCGGAAGAGGAATCGTGATCGGAAGATCCGAGGACGGAAGCAAGGCCGTTACTGCTTATTTCATCATGGGCAGGAGCGTAAACTCCCGTAACCGTGTGTTCACGGCAACAGAGGACGGCATCAAGACAGAGGCATTCGATCCTTCCAAGCTGACGGATCCGCACCTCATCATCTATTCTCCCGTCAGAGTTCTTGGCAACAAGACAATCGTTACCAACGGTGACCAGACGGATACCATCTACGAGGGCATGGACAAGCAGATGACTTTCGAGCAGTCCTTAAGATGCAGAGAGTTCGAAGATGACGCTCCGAACTACACTCCGAGAATATCCGGCATCATGCACGTCGAGGGAGGCACATACAACTACGCAATGTCCATCCTTAAGAGTGCAGACGGCGACCCGTCTTCCTGCGAGCGCCACACATTCACATACACGAACCCCAAGGCAGGCGTCGGCAGATTCCTGCACACATACATGGGCGACGGCAACCCGCTTCCTTCTTTCGAAGGCGAGCCCGAGAAGGTTGCGATCTCAGGTGACATCGATACATTCACGGCAAACGTATGGGAGTCACTGAACGAGGACAACAAGGTATCTCTCTTTGTAAGATTCATCGACATCGCTACGGGCGAGGCAGATACCAGGATCGTCAACAAGAACGTGTAATCTAATACCGCGGAGGATTAATAATATGAACGAGATGGCCCTTAAATACGGCTGCAACCCCAACCAGAAGCCTTCCAGAGTCTTCATGGCTAACGGCGCAGACCTTCCCATTGAAGTATTGAACGGCAAGCCGGGATACATCAACCTTCTTGATGCTTTCAACGGCTGGCAGCTCGTAAGAGAGCTTAAGCTTGCTACGGGACTTCCGTCGGCAACATCCTTTAAGCACGTATCTCCTGCAGGTGCTGCAGTAGGTAAGCCGCTTTCCGAGACAGAAGCAAAGATCTACTTTGTAGACGATCTCGGCGAGCTTTCTCCGATCGCTTGCGCTTACGCAAGAGCAAGAGGCGCAGACAGAATGTCTTCCTACGGTGATTTCGTTGCACTTTCCGATACATGCGATGCCATCACGGCTACAATGCTCAAGCGCGAAGTATCCGACGGTATCATCGCTCCCGGTTATACCGACGATGCTCTCGAGATCCTTAAGTCAAAGAGAAAGGGCACATACAACGTAATCAAGATCGATCCTGACTATGTACCCGATCCGATCGAGACAAAGCAGGTTTTCGGCATCACATTCGAGCAGGGCAGAAACGAGCTCGCTATCAATAACGACCTGCTCGCTAATATCGTTACAGACAACAAGGACATCCCCGATGACAAGAAGATAGACCTTCTCATCTCTCTTATCACTCTGAAGTACACACAGAGTAACTCAGTATGCTATGTTAAGGACGGTCAGGCTATCGGTATCGGTGCAGGCCAGCAGTCCAGAATCCACTGCACAAGACTTGCAGGTTCAAAGGCTGACAACTGGTGGATGAGACAGAACCCGAAGGTCATGGGTCTCAAGTTCGTTGACGGCATCGGACGTCCCGACAGAGACAACACGATCGACGTTTATATGTCTGACGAGTACGAAGACGTACTCCGCGACGGCGTTTGGCAGACTCTGTTCAAGGAGAAGCCGGACCCTCTTACAAGAGAAGAGAAGAAGGAGTGGCTCGCTAAGAATACTGACGTGGCACTCGGATCTGACGCTTTCTTCCCGTTTGGCGACAACATCGAGAGAGCTTACAAGAGTGGCGTTAAGTACATCGCTGAGCCGGGCGGATCAATCCGTGACGATCATGTCATCATGACCTGCAATAAGTACAATATGGCGATGGCATTTACGGGCATTCGTCTCTTCCATCATTAAATTCGTTCGATGCTTGTTTCTCGATGCTGTCCTCGCCGCTAAAGCGGCTTGCGGAGGCAATCTCGAAACAATCATCTCACTCAGGAATTAGTTATTAATTAGGTCGGGAAGTTGGTTTCCCGGCCTTTTTAATCAATAGATCAGTTCAGCATCCTTGTTCTTCTTATCAAGACGCTTTACGATCACCTCAACAGACTTAACAATCGCGCAAATGATGATTATCAGCAGTCCGACATGCCAGTTGACAAGGATGCTTCCAAGCGGTCCGCCCAGTGTGCAGATGCTAAGGCACCCGCCCAACAGGATGAACAGGTCCAATTTAAGCTTATCCGTCTCGTTGAGCAAAGCGATCATGCAAGGGAAGAGATACAAAAGATTATAAGATGCCGAGTGCGAGGGCATGATTATCAAAAGCATGCAGAGATACACGAGTCTGTCGCCTTTTCTTTTGGTCAGGAAAGAAGCGACGAGCATTAAAGTGCAGATCAGTAAAGTAACAACAGTGCATATAGTTTTTACAGAGTCAATGTTGTCATAAGCATAATCCGGGAAGTAGGTGAGGATAAAACCTCTGAGTGTGCAGTCGGGGATGAATTTATAAGCTTCCAGCTGCAATGACAGATTCCTGAAGAACAAAGGAACATTCTTAAAGCCGCCTTCAAAGAACAGGAAGGGCAGGAAGAAAGAAGCCAGACCGTAGATAACCGTACGGATCACTTCTTTCCAACGCTTTTCAATTATGAGCAAGACGCCGAGAACGGCAGGCATGAGTTTGATGCCGGCTGCAAGGGCGAGTGCAATGAACGCCATTTCGCGCAACACACGGTTGTCGTGATCGTAGAAACACAGATAGAAGAGCACAAAGACAATGACTATCAGAACGGAGTTGCCTCTCTCGATTGTAATGAGTACCGGGAAAGAGAGAGTTAAAGCCAGTGCGGTGAGAGTCTTCACAAGGTTGGAACCGTTCTTGAACCCGCGGACCAATTCGAATATGCCGATGACAGAGATGACTACGAACAACAGATACAGCATGGCTACCTGCGTATTCATGTACATGCCGGTGAAATCCTGGATGTCGTAATAGTACTGCATGTCAGGCACGGTCAGGGATACGAGATAAGAGAAAACATACTGCAACGGGGGATAAGCTCTTTCCTGCAGGCCGTTGGCAATGGTGCTGTCGTAAGGATTGCGGTTCGACGCGTAGCCGATAACGTTTGTATAGTCAGCAATGAAATCGCGCCCGTTCAAAAGCGTTTCCCACTGCACGGCGCCTTTGCATATCATAAAGTCGAAGATGGTAAAGAGAACATATGCGCCGATGCATATGATGAAGAAATACTCATACTTTCGTTTTTGGTCGATGCCATGCAGATTCATTTGCTCATTACCCATCCCAAACAATCAACTAATTATATCCCATAACGCACTCAGCCAAAAGTCTCGAGCGCCTCGTCGATGTTGATGTCCGAGTACTCGACCTCGCCTGAGAACATGCGCGCTGCGTCGTGAACCTCGCATCCTTTGCTTACCAGGTCGGCAACAAGATACGTTGCCTCGGCGGCGAAACGCGATGCTCCCTTGTAGCGGTAGAGAAGGTACGCCGCGAGGTTGGCAAGCGCGGACGCGTTCTCATCTACTACGCGGTCTTCGTCTTCAGCGGACACGGGAGCCTCGACTATGGAAGACAGCAACGAACTCCACGCGGGATCCATTACTTCCATCTGCGCGAAACACATTGCCCTCATCTTGGAGCCCGACCTCACGCCGCCGGTTAATTTAGCAAGGCGGGCAGACAGCGGGATGGAAGAATCGAATACGGGTACAACATATGAGGGAAGAGGCAGCTTGGAACCATCCTCAGCAACCAACTCAAACGGTCCTTCGTGATCCAGCACAAGCCTGCAGGCTTCTTCGCACACGAGGCCGATCCCGGCTTCGATGCGGTCTTCAAAACAGTTGTAAAACCTGGGGTGTTCTTTGCAGATGTCGCAGAGGCAGTCCTCGCCGCGGGAAAGGATCATCTCGCAGAGATTGTCGTCTCTGAGGAACGGACACCTGCCGTCTTCTCGCAGCACGAAACACCCGTCCTCGATCTTGCCTGCGATCCACTCATCCTGCCCGAACCTTGCCAGCGACTTCTCATCAATGCAGATGGTCCACCCGGCGCAGCAGGTATGCCTGCACTCGGAGGCAATGCAATGAAAGCTCTTGCAGTAGTCGGGCCAATACGTTGTCATCAGTGTCCTCTAAAGTAAAAAGGGCACCCGCGCGGATGCCCTTGTGGTCTTGCTATTACTTAATCAAGCGTTCTCGTGGTCGTAAGGGTGGATAGTCTCGATAGTGCCGTCAGCTGCGATGTTCAGCTTGGTGAACTTAACGCTTCTCTTGTGTGAGCATCCGCCGGACCTCTTTGCGTCGTGGTAGAAGAGGTACCACTCGCCGTCGATCTGAACGATGGAGTGATGCGTTGTCCAGCCGATGACGGGCTCCATGATCCTGCCCTTGTATGTGAAGGGACCCTCAGGGGAATCGCCCTCGGCATAGCAGAGGTAGTGTGTCGTGCCTGTGGAGTATGAGAAATAGTACTTGCCGTTAAACTTGTGCATCCAGGGATCTTCGAAATATCTTCTGTCCTCGTCGCCTGCCTTGAGGGGCTCGCCGTTCTCGTCAAGGATCGTGATCATCTTGGGTGCAGCCTTGAAAGCTGTCATGTCGGGAGTGAACTCTGAGACAAGGGGGCCGAGAGCTTTCTCATCGCCCTCGGGTCTGTGCTCGTCGGGGTTGAATGAACCTGACTGCCACATCTCGAGCTGGCCTCCCCAGAGACCGCCGTTGTAGCACCAGATCCTGCCGTCATCGTCCTTGAGGACTGCGGGGTCGATGCTGTAGCTGCCCTGAATGTAGTTTTCCTGGGGCTTGAAAGGGCCTACGGGAGAGTCGGACTCGGCAACGCCGATCCTGAAGATGTCCTGCTTATCCTTTGCAGGGAAAACGAGGTAGTACTTGCCGTTGGTGTAGATGGCGTCAGGTGCCCAGAGCTGGCGGGAAACCCACGGAATCTGATCTTCGCTGATCGCAACACCGTTGTCGACGCACTCGCTGTCGAGTGAATCCATGGACAGGATGTGGTAATCCTTCATGATGTACTGTTCGCCGTCGTCGTCCTCGGGTGCATCGTGGTCTTCATCGTGTGAAGGGTATATGTAGATCTTGCCGTTGAACACATGTGCAGAAGGGTCTGCCGTGTAGATGTTGGTGACAAGGTCCTGACGCTCGTTCTTCTTCATAAGTACTCTCCTCGTGGTCTGATTTTTGAATCCGTGAAATATTATAACATTACGCGCGAGGGTTTTACTTGCTTTATATTGCGGGTTGATGATCAGTTATTGGCATTTTTGGGTGCGGGGGAGCGGGCATCGACTTGGATATGTGATGTTTGCACCCGCTATTCTGCAAGGTTATAATCTACCGGGGGTATATTACACATATGGAAAACTTAAACAAAACAATCTCAGCAACTCTCATCGCATCCATCATGCTCTCCGTCACGGTCACGGGCTGCAACGGCAAGTCTAAGGGCAAGAACGAAGTCATCGCCGAAGACACGCCGTGGTATTCGGCTAACAAGTTCGAAGTCGAAGACGGCATCGAGGACGCATCCTTCAAATCC
>JAILMZ010000005.1 GCA_024692105.1 Saccharofermentans sp. | reverse complement strand
GTTATACCAGTCAACAGTTGTACCTGTCATGAAGCCTGTATCACCCGGATCGTCGATCTGGACTCTTCTCATCATCTGCTTTGTGATGATCTCGATGTGCTTATCGTTGATGTTTACACCACCACCCGTGTAGTAAACCTTTGTGATCTCAGAGATGATGTACTTCTGAACAGCACGGATATCCTTAACTCTGAGGATCTCCTTAGGATCGATCTTACCGTCGATGATCTGATCGCCGGCTTCGATTACCTGACCGTCAGTAACAGTGAGTGTAGCGTGTGAAGGTACCTTGTACTCCATCTTCTCGATGGGGTTGCCCTTGATGTCTCTGATGGGCTCAACGTCACCTTCATACTTAGGTGTAACAACGATTGTCTTCTGCTTTGTCTTCTCGTTCTCAACGATCTTGATCTCACCGGGAACAGAAGAGATGATACCGTGACCCTTAGGATCTCTTGCTTCGAAGATCTCAGTAACTCGGGGGAGACCCTGTGTGATATCTTCACCTGAAGCAGCGATACCACCGGAGTGGAACGTTCTCATTGTAAGCTGTGTACCAGGCTCACCGATTGACTGAGCTGCGATGATACCTACAGCTTCACCGACTGCAACCGGACGGCCGGTAGCAAGGTTGATACCGTAGCACTTTGTGCAGACGCCTCTTCTGGAGCGGCAGTCGAATACTGATCTGATCTTGAGCTTGCCAAGGTCTTCGATCTGCTGCTTTGTAAGGATCTTGCCTGCAGCCTCAGCCTCGGCAACCTTAGCAGCGATCTTCTTGTCGAGCTCTGCGAGCTTCTCAGGTGTCTCAGCGCCCTTAACCTTAACGGACTCCTTAACAGCCTTTCTTGCTTCCTCAGCTTCCTTCTTTGCAAGGTCAACTGACTTGCAGATATCTTCTGCCTTGAGAGCGTCGATCAGATCGTTCTTCTTTACGATGACTTCGCCTGTCTGGTAGTTGATGATGTCTTCTGCAGCATAACGGCCATAGAGACGGTCGTTAAGTGACTTGATAACGTTAACGTGCTTGTTGGAAACCTCTGTGATCTCCTTAACCCATGTGAAGTCATCAGTACCGCAGTCTTCCTCGGTAACAACGACAGCCTGGGCAACGTCAACGAGACGTCTTGTAAGGTAACCTGACTCAGCTGTCTTAAGAGCCGTATCGGAGAGGGCCTTACGCGCACCGTGTGAAGAAATGAAGAACTCGAGCACGTTCATACCTTCACGGAGGTTGGACTTGATCGGGATCTCGATGGTGTTACCGGTCGTATCCTGCATGAGTCCACGCATACCTGCGAGCTGCTTGATCTGGTTGTTAGAACCACGGGCACCGGAGTCAGCCATCATTCTGATCGGGTTGTAAATATCAAGGTTGTCCATCAACGCACGTGTGATGTTGTTTGTTGTCTCGGACCATACCTTTGTAACCTCGTTATGACGCTCTGCTTCTGTGAAGAATCCTTCTTCAGCAGCTTCGTTGATCTCTTCAACTCTCTCGTCACCTTCAGCGATCATCTTATCCTTGATATCAGGGATGATCATGTCTTCGATACCGATTGAGATACCGGAGATGGTGGAGAACTTATAACCCATTGCCTTAACGTCATCGAGGAAGATTGTTGTTCTCTCGAGGCCGTGTGTTGCAATGCACTTAGCGATGATCTTCTCGAGTTTCTTCTTACCGAGAGCGAACTCGAACTTAACATCCTTATCTGGATTCTCAGCCTTGATCTTAGCTGCGCGCTCCTTCTGAGAAGCGAGCTTCTCGAAGTCGATCTCAAGCTTTAAGAGGTTCTCGGGCTTTGTTCTGTCAACGAATCCGAGGTCCTGAGGAACGATCTGGTTGAAGATGAATCTTCCGAGTGTGGACTCAACAAGACCTGTCTCAACCTTGCCGTTGATCTCTCTTGAGATACGAACCTTGATCATGCTGTGGAGTGTGATCTGGTGCTCATCGTAAGCCATCTGAGCTTCATCGATGGATGAGAAGACCATACCCTCACCCTTATCGTTCTCTACTTCCATTGTGAGGTAGTAGCATCCGAGGATCATATCCTGTGTAGGAACCGTAACCGGCTTACCGTCCTGAGGCTTGAGCAGGTTGTTTGTTGAGAGCATGAGGAATCTTGCCTCAGCCTGAGCCTCTGCAGAAAGCGGTACGTGTACAGCCATCTGGTCTCCGTCGAAGTCTGCGTTAAAGCCTGTGCAGACGAGCGGATGGAGCTTGATAGCACGACCTTCTACGAGTACAGGCTCGAATGCCTGGATAGAAAGTCTGTGGAGTGTAGGAGCACGGTTCAGAAGTACCGGATGATCTCTGATGATCTCTTCGAGGATATCCCATACCTCAGGAACTCTTGCATCTACCTGTCTTCTTGCTGTCTTGATATTGAGCTTGTCGTTGATCTCAACGAGCTTCTTGATTACGAAAGGCTTGAAGAGCTCTAATGCCATCTCCTTAGGGAGACCGCACTGATGCATCTTAAGCTCAGGTCCGACGATGATAACTGAACGTCCGGAGTAGTCTACACGCTTACCGAGGAGGTTCTGTCTGAAACGGCCCTGCTTACCCTTGAGCATGTCAGACAGTGACTTGAGCTGTCTGTTGCTGGTAGCGGATGTTGAACCCTTAACAGGTGTGCCGTGACGGCCGTTGTCGATCAAAGCGTCAACAGCTTCCTGGAGCATTCTCTTCTCGTTACGTACGATGATCTCAGGAGCGCCGAGGTCAAGGAGCTTCTTAAGACGGTTGTTTCTGCCTATAACTCTTCTGTAGAGATCGTTAAGATCTGAAGTAGCATAACGGCCGCCATCCAAAGGTACCATAGGACGGAGTTCCGGAGGGAGTACGGGAATAACATCGAGTATCATCCACTCAGGTCTGTTGCCTGATGCCTTGAAAGCTTCTGCGATCTCGAGTCTCTTATTGATCTTAAGTCTCTTCTGTGTGCTTACAGAACCGACCTTCTCCTGCTGGAGCTGATCAATGATCTCGTCGATATTAAGTTCAGACAGAAGGATCTTGATAGCCTCGGCACCCATCTTTGCAACGAAAGAATCCTTGCCGCACTTTTCTCTTACTGTCTTGTACTGATCTTCAGTAATGATCTCGAGCTTGTTAAGACCTGTCTCAACGCTGTCACCGGGATCGATTACGATGTACTTTGAATAGTACAGAACGCTCTCGAGCTGCTTAACGGTAAGGTCGAGGAGTGTACCGATCTTGGAAGGCTGGGTCTTGAAGTACCAGATGTGTGATACGGGTGTAGCGAGCTGGATGTGTCCGAGTCTCTCACGGCGAACTGTGTTCTTTGTGACTTCGACTCCGCACTTGTCGCAGATCATGCCCTTGAATCTGATCTTCTTATACTTACCGCAGCGGCATTCCCAAGACTTTGTAGGTCCGAAGATCTTCTCACAGAAGAGTCCGTCGACCTCAGGTCTCTGAGTACGATAGTTGATGGTCTCAGGCTTCTTAACTTCGCCGTGTGACCAACTCTTGATAACCTCAGGAGATGCAAGCTGAATACTTATTTTTGTAAGATGATTTGTATCATTCATATCTATCTTTTATCTCCTTTACATATCTCCGTCATCGTCACCGAAATCGTCACCAAAGTCGCCGTCTTCTTCCTTGATGTTTCCGAGCTCGTCAGCTTCTACGAAGCCTTCGCTGAAAATGTCGGAAGGTGTCTCAGCATCTTCACCGTCGAGTGAAGCTCTGGTTGTCTCATCCATCTCACTGTATGTGTCGAATGACTGTCTGTTCTCGGCAACATATTCTTTGTCGTCGGTATATGTACGAACGTCTAATGCCAATGCCTTTAACTCGTTAACAAGGACGTTGAAGGACTCAGGGATACCCGGTTCAGGAATGTTCTTGCCACGGATGATGGCATCGTATGTCTTTGAACGGCCTTCGATATCGTCGGACTTAACTGTGAGGATCTCCTTGAGGGTATGAGCAGCACCGTAAGCTTCGAGTGCCCAAACTTCCATCTCTCCGAATCTCTGTCCGCCGAACTGGGCTTTACCACCCAAAGGCTGCTGTGTAACGAGTGAGTAAGGTCCTGTGGATCTTGCGTGCATCTTGTCGTCAACAAGGTGGTGCAGTTTCATGTAGTACATGATACCTACAGTTACTCTGTTCTCAAAAGGTTCACCTGTACGGCCGTCGTAAAGAACAGTCTTACCGTCCTTATCGATGCCTGCAAGTTCGAATGCATCTGCGATATCGTTCTCGTTCGCACCGTCGAAAACCGGTGTTGCAATCTTCCAGTTGAGAGCCTTGGCAGCACGGCCGAGGTGTACCTCGAGGAGCTGACCGATGTTCATACGGGAAGGAACGCCGAGAGGATTGAGGCAGATATCAAGTGTTGTACCGTCAGGTAAGAAAGGCATATCCTCTTCAGGAAGTACTCTTGAGACGACACCCTTGTTTCCGTGACGTCCTGCCATCTTATCGCCGATGGAGAGCTTTCTCTTCTGAGCGACATAAACGCGGACTCTCTTGTCAACACCGTTCTTGAGGTTGCCGTTTGTCTCCTTTGTGGAAACAACAACGTCAACAACTACACCGGAACCGCCGTGAGGAACACGCTTTGATGTGTCCTTAACTTCTCTTGCTCTCTCGTTAAAGATTGCCTTGTAAAGCCTCTCTTCGGCCGTCTGGTCTGTCTCACCCTTAGGTGAAACCTTACCAACGAGGATGTCTCCGTCCTTAACCTCGGCACCGATCATTACGATACCGTTCTCATCGAGGTTGGAGAGTGCATCATCGCTTACGTTAGGAACTTCTCTTGTGATCTGCTCAGCACCGAGCTTTGTCTCACGTGCTTCGCACTCATGCTCTTCGATATGGATAGATGTGTAAACATCATCTCTTACGATTCTCTCATTTACGAGAACAGCGTCCTCGTAGTTATAACCTTCCCATGTTGTGAATCCGATGAGAACGTTACGTCCGAGAGCGAGCTCACCATTGTCTGTGGCAGGACCGTCTGCGATAGTATCGCCGGCCTTTACCTTGTCGCCGATTGCAACGATAGGACGCTGGTTGATGCATGTGCTCTGGTTGGATCTCTGATACTTGGCGAGCATGTATGTGTCTACTGTGCCCTCTGCTGTTGTAACTTCGATCCTGTCTGCTGCAACGAAGGTTACGATACCGTCGTGTGCAGAAACGATGCATACGCCGGAGTCCTTAGCTGCACGGTATTCCATACCTGTTCCGATGATAGGTGCCTCAGGCTTAACGAGAGGTACTGCCTGACGCTGCATGTTCGAGCCCATGAGAGCACGGTTAGCGTCGTCGTTACCAAGGAACGGAATGAGTGATGTTGATACTGATACGAGCTGCTTAGGAGATACGTCCATGTAGTCGACCTGTTCAGGATCGAGCTGCAGGAACTGGTCGAGATAACGGCATACGATCTTCTTGCCGATGAAACGGCCGTCTTCATCGATAGGCTCGTTAGCCTGAGCGATGTTGTACTCATCCTCTTCGTCAGCGGACATGTAAACAACTTCGTCTGTAACTCTTAAGTTCTCCTTATCGAATTTTCTGTAAGGAGTCTCAATGAAACCGTACTTGTTGATACGAGCGTAGATAGCCAGTGAGGTCATGAGACCGATGTTCTGACCTTCCGGTGTCTCGATCGTACACATACGTCCATAGTGTGTAGGGTTGATATCACGGACTTCCATTGAAGCTCTCTCACGGGAGATACCGCCGGGGCCCAATGCAGAAAGTCTTCTCTTGTTCGTAAGTTCGGCAAGAGGGTTGTTCTGGTCAGCAAATGCTGAGAGCTGTGATGAACCGAAGAACTCTCTGAATGCAGCAGACAAAGGTCTTGTGTTAACGAGGCTGGTAGCCGTAACAACTTCGCCTTCCTTGCTGGAGATCTGAGAGATCCTGTCTCTTGTATTCTTCTCGACTCTCTGGATACCTGTACGGAGCTGGTTCTGGAGGAGCTCGCCTACAGACTTAACTCTACGGTTGCCCAAGTGGTCGATG
>JAILMZ010000141.1 GCA_024692105.1 Saccharofermentans sp. | reverse complement strand
GCATATTTCCCCGGAGCAACGAACACAAGAGCGATATGGTGTCCTATTCCCTGTGCGTTTTTTGCTCTCAGAGAATAGTAATTGTTATAATCATTTATTATCTGTCCGTCTACTATTTTCGAACAGGCCAGAGCAATAGCGGTGTACCCTCTCATCATCATCATGGTTCCGACGGTATGACAGCCCCAGCAGGAATAATCCGCATACGCGTGATTGCATATCCAATAGCAGCCTGCGCTCATGAGTTCGAGGTCATTCATGTTGTCCTTATACTGAATTACATCATTGTACATAGGCATGATGACATCAAACGGGGATGCCATGGTACCGACCGTTTCGCCGCAATCGACGGTCAGCGTCGTCAGTTTTGTATCCTTGTAATAGATATCAAAGTCCTGGACTCCGCCATAGTAGCAGGCGATCTCAATGAGGATCATTCCGTTATATCCGTTCGCACTCATCAATGCCTGACGGTCATTGAAATAACTGCTCATATAGTAGACACTGCCAGAGTCCGGATAATATTGCGCTCTCGCCTCCACCATCGGTGCATACGGATCGGGAATGAACTGGATCCAGCCGCCCGTATATAAGTATCCTTCGTCGCCGTTATGCTTTATATAGACAGCGGAAACATCGACATCATCCGAGACATATATCCCGTATTCCACGCTCATATACACATTCGGTTCCGGATAGCAGGTGATTCCTTCACTCTTGTCATAGTAAGTCTTGTTCCAGTAAGGAAGGTAAGACTTGGATATGGCAAAGCTTATTCCGTCACAGACCGCCAATTCCTCATAAGAGTGCTCTACCGTGTTTGAAGAATAGGCTGCAGGTGTGGGTGTCGGGGAAGCGGACGGTTGCGAGGTCGGCGCGGGTGTAACATCGTTACTTCCTGCAGGACTGCCGTTATCAGCAGCCGGATACACATAGCCTTCAGGGTTTACCGCTATCGCACCGGTTACGCTCGAGATGCCCCCGGTATTGCCCGGCTCAGCCCCGCCTTTCCTTACCAGAACGATCTGTATCGCTTCAAGTCTCTTGGCAAGGCCTGATGTTCCGCTGACTTCGCCGTTCTTTGCCCAGCCGAGCCAGCCGTAGTCCTGGGCGTGCACACGGTAATAGACGTCATATTCATCTGCGATCTCGCCCGTCAGTTCTATCTGTATGGCTTCAAGGCGGTAAGACATGCCCTGCGTGCCGCTCATCTCGCCGTTTTGAGACCACTTGCTCTCCCAGCCGATGTTCTGCACGTGAGTCTTATACTGTATCCCGCCCGGGTACTCGTTCCCCGAGAGGTGGATCTCTATTCCTTCGAGCCTCTTGGACTCACCCGTCGTGCCCGATGACTGGCCGTCGGTCTTCCAGACGGATTCCCAGCCGTAGTCCTGCCTGTGGACTCTGTAGTTGACCGTCGTGGACGAACCGGAATACTTTGGGACCAGCCTTATCTGTACTTCTTCAAGCCTCTTGGATTCGCCGGTTGTACCTGCAAGCGCGCCGTCGGATACCCAGCCCTGTGCATCGCCGTAATCCTGGATGTGCACGCGGTATTCAACCGAGTATGCCGTGGACAGCTGGCCTGTAAGATACATCTCTATGCCTTCGAGCCTTAATGCCTGCCCCGATGTGCCGGCCTTCTCACCTGCACTGCGGTAGTCCTGCCAGCCGTAGTTCTGCACGTGCACTCTGTACTGAAGAGTGCCGGACAGGCCGGTGTTGTTCTCGAGATCTATGGTTATCGCTTCCACTCTTCTGCCCTGTCCGCGGGTGCCGAGCGTAAGTGTTCCGGAGGACTCATCCCAGATGCCGGCGCAGTCGCCGACGTCCTGGACATGAGCCGTTCCGCTTAAAGTGTATGCAGAGTCGGCACTTACAGTTGCGGTGCTGACCATTGTCAGGCCGCTTACTGCAAAAGAAGCAGCCAGTATCGTTGATATGATCCTTGTAAGCCTTCTCATTTGAGTACCTCCTTGTTCTTGTTTCTGCAGGTTCTTCTCGCGATGATCTTGTACTGTTGTTCACCGGTAAGAACGATCTCCGATGCGTTGATCCCCTTCTCATACATGTCCGCGCAGGCCATTGTACTGGTCTCGCGGAGAAGCGAATCGAGGAGCCTGTTGCCGTACTCTGTGTTCGCGTTCTCATGAAGGAACGCACGCATCTCCTTGCTGATGCTCACCTTGACCGGGGCAATGTCAGATACGGCCTTCACCCTCATGTCGATAATGCTGTCGATCGCTTCATACGACAGTGGTCCGTAATTGACGACCTGTCCGAAACGTCCGATGATCTCGTAGCAGGCACCCAGTTCGATCATGTCTTTCCTTGAGATCTCCTCAAAATGATCAGCTCCCGGGTCAGATTCGGGTTCAGCGGCTCCAAACCCGAACTTCTTTGTGTTCGAGACCTCCTCTTCACGTCTTTTCCTTACCTCATCGAATGAACCCAGCCCGATAAACATCGTCTTGGAAGTATCTATCGAGCTGGAGTCTTCTTGAAAAACATATCCTTCAATTGCTTCGAGCAGTTGGTGCTGGATGTCGCCGTTAACGTTTGTGCCACCGCTGTCATATGCCGGTGACAGTCTTTTATCGAACTCGTCCAGGAATACAATACCGATCCCGTTGGATCCCCCCGCCTTGAGTCCTGACACAAGATAATTCGTGTCATTACCCTTGAAACCCTCAGAGGTGATCTGGTTCATGTCGATAAGGCTTACAACGAACCCCGGTATCTCCTTCGCAAAGTATTCCTTAAGGGCTCTCATGGTCTCAGTCTTGCCGCAGCCCGAAGGACCGGCAAGGATCATGCTGAACTTTGATCCCGGTTGTTTCTTTGCAATGGCGTTAAGATACTGATAGACGTTTATCAGTACCATGCGCAGATTTGCCTGCCCCTTGACTCTGTTCTCGATTGCCTGTTTGAACTGGTTATATGTTGTATTCTTACACCAGTTTTGGATCCGGGCTGTCAGGCTCTGCGATTTGAATCTTTCCTCACATAATGCCGCAAGTTCTGCCGACTGTTTTTCATAAGCGTATGCGTCATCACCGTTAATGACGTTGACACACACAATGAACAGTTTGCTGCCATCTTCGGAATACTGTCTATAGAATTTCGTATGAAATGTTGATTCCGACTCGAGATTATAGCTCTTGACTATGAATTTGACCTTTTGAGCATTTATGCCGTCATCCCCGCTGGGTACAATGCTTAAGCAGTTGTAGCCGCCCTCTGCTTCCGGCAGTTCTATCTCTGCAATCTCATTGATGATCTGCCTGACATTCCCATAATCAGTCTTTATCCGGCACACAACTCTTATCTGTCCCGGTTCGTTCTTAAAGATCAGGAGAGCCCCCTCGGGATAAGCCTTGTAAAGCGAATCCTTACGGCACACTCTGCATCTCTTGTATATCTTGTATTCAATGTTGTTCTTCTTAATGTAATCGTTCATGATATTTCTTTTTTTTCTGATTCAAGATCTTCTTCATAAAATTCGAGAATCATACGAAGCATTTCAACACTCTGTTTCTTATTCAGTTTTGAATCTGTTTTCTTTTTTTTCGAATCTGATTCGATGATCAAATTGGTACCTTCCACTACAAAATCGGTTGAAACTTTTTCCGGAGCATCAGGAACAATCTCAAGGTGATATCCGAAACCATGCAGATAATCAACAATGGATGATAGTCTGGGATCAACAAGACCTTTCTCTATTCTGTAGATCGCATTTCTCTGCGTTTTAAGTCTTCTGCACAGTTCAGCAATAGTAACTGCCTTCTTACGATTCTCACTGAATGCAGTAAGGATACGGTTATACTCCATTAAGTGCCATTCCTGAAGGTTCTTATTGATCTCTATATTCTGTTCCATTT
>JAILMZ010000099.1 GCA_024692105.1 Saccharofermentans sp. | reverse complement strand
AGTCGGTGAGGGCGCTAACATGCCTACAACACTCGACGCTACAAAGTTCTTCCAGGACAACGGCGTATTCTTCACACCCGGTAAGGCTTCCAACGCAGGCGGCGTTGCTACATCCGGTCTTGAGATGTGCCAGAACAGTGCTAGACTTTCCTGGACATTCGAGGAAGTTGATGCCAAGCTCAAGGACATCATGGAGAACATCTTCCACACAGTTGATGCTACAGCTGCAGAAGTCGGCTGCGAGAACAACTACGTTGTCGGCGCTAACATTGCAGGCCTCCTGAAGGTATCCTCTGCAATGATCGCTCAGGGCTGCATCTGATAAGATCAGAACAAACTGAATTCCATGCCGTCCGCGGGAAATATCCTGCGGACGGTTTTTGTTTTATGTTATTTTTCAGTCATGACTTTGCATAGTTGATTGATTATTGCAGGTTTAATGCTTATATTAAAATCATTAAACCCAAGGAGTGTTCTTATGAAGAAGTCACACGCAATATCCGCGATCGCACTTTCGCTCGCGACCGCTATTGTAATGAACGGCTGTGCCCTCTTTAAGACCGAAGGATTCAACGGTCCCATGGTAGGCAAGCAGGCAGAAAAACCGGCCGCTACACTCGAAGACAACGCCCCGGCAGTAACAAGCGGGGAAGATACGGGTCTTAGCGCTGATGAGGCTATCATCGATATCAATTTCGACGATAACGATGTAGACGGCTTCATGGTCTATACCGACGGCGGTACTTTAGACCTGAAGGCTGAAGACGGACAGCTCGTCTGCGCCATCAGCAAATGCGGCAATAAAGATTATGCGAACCAGGCTTACTGGGACGGTTTCGAACTCGCTGAGGGTTGCGAGTACACACTGAGCTTTGATATCTCTTCAGATATCACAAGACAGGTCGAATACCGTCTTCAGCTCAACGGCGGCGACTATCACGCATATCAGGGCGAATACATCGAGGTAGGTCCCGATGTCCTGAACTTCTCCGTAGACTTTACGATGAACGAGACTTCGGATCCCGCGCCCAGACTTTGCTTCAACATGGGCAAGATGGACGACATGACAGATGATCCGGGCAAGCACAACGTCTACATCGACAACATCAAGCTCGTCATCAAGAATGCTGAGAACGCTCAGACAGTCGCAACGATCCCTTCTTATCTGAACGTCAACATCAACCAGGTCGGATACCTCCCCGAGGACACGAAGACTGTTTTCGTGAAGACGGATGCAGACCAGGAAGATTTCTATGTAGTCAATAATGACACAGGTCTTATCGTGTACCAGGGCAAGCTCGGCGGTGCCACATACGATCCCGCAAGCGAGATGAATGTTGCCAAGGGAGATTTCTCCGAGATCAAGGAGGCAGGCACTTACTACATCTACACGAACGCAGGTTCTTCTTACACATTCAAGATCGGTGCTGATGTCTACAACGATATATACAAGGACACTGTCCTCATGCTTTACGATCAGCGCTGCGGCGTCGAGACGGATCCCGCGATCGCAGGCGTTTACGCTCACGGCGTTTGCCACGATACAGAGGCAGTCATCTACGGCACAAGCGAGTACAAGGACGTTTCCGGCGGATGGCACGATGCAGGCGACTACGGCAGATACGTCGTATCCGGCGCGAAAACTATCGCTGACCTTTTCGCAGCATACGAAGACTGCAATGCGACCGCAGATGATTTCGGCATCCCCGAAAGCGGCAACGGCATCCCTGACCTCCTGGACGAGGCAAGGTTCGAGCTTGAGTGGATGCTTAAGATGCAGGACGAGACTTCCGGCGGCGTATATCACAAGGTAACATGCATGGTATTCCCGGGCATGGTTATGCCTGAAGAGGAGACAGACGAACTCGTTATCGCTCCGATCTCCACGGCAGCAACAGGAGACTTCGCAGCAGTCATGGCGAAAGCATCTGTCATCTACAAGGACATCGATGCTGACTTCTCCGCAACATGCTATGCAGCAGCAGTTAAGGCGTGGGGCTACATTGCAGATCTCGAAGATACAACAGGCTTTACAAATCCTCAGGGCATGGAGACAGGTGAGTATCCCGATACAAACATGCTCGACGAGAAACTCTGGGCTGCAGCTGAACTCTATCTTGCCTGCCAGGCAGGCGTAAGCGGTGCGGATGCAGGTGATGCCGTAGGTTATGCAGACTTTATCCAGACTGCATGGAACGGCGATCCGGCTGAGTGGCTCGGATGGCAGGGAATGGGTCTGTACGCAGAGTACGATCTTGCCAAGTCCAAGACTGAACTTGCAGAGACCGCTAAGTCCAGGCTTCTCGCAGAAGCCGACAGTATCATCGCAGCAGCAGAGAAAGACTGTTACTATCAGAGCCTCGGTACAGAGTATCCTTGGGGTTCGAACCTTTCCGTTGCAGTCAACGGCGAGATCCTCTACATGGCAGCGAATGTCACTGAAGGCGATGCTTCCGCGAAATACAAGGCGGCAGCTACAAGGCAGCTCGACTACCTGCTCGGTGCGAATGCTCTCGGTTATTGTTTCGTGACCGGATACGGCACGTTCAACCCGACCGATATTCACCACAGACCTGCGCAGGCGACAGGCGAGGTACTGCCCGGCATGCTCGCAGGCGGTGCGAACAGCAATCTTGAAGATCCGTATGCCGAGATGGTACTTGCTGATGCGGCTCCGTCCATGTGCTACATCGACAGCTCGCAGAGCTACTCGACTAACGAGGTCGCAGTTTACTGGAACTCTCCGCTGATCTATGTGTTCGCGGCCGAGCTGGCTTAAGAACTGTTAAAACTTGATCCTGAACCCCTGGAGTTTGCGCTTCAGGGGTTTATTTTTGCTGCTTTTTTGTCCGAATGAGTTAAAAATGAGTAATTCGATGGTATTACTCATTTTTTACTCACAAATGGAGGAAAATGAGTAAAAAGTGAGTATTTTGTGCCCCTGGACTCATTTTTTACTCACTGGCATATCAACAACACGCAAAAGAAGAGGCGCTCCGCACCGGAACGCCTCTGTTGATTCAAATTGTACGACCGATCAAGGATTGATCTCTGTCTTATCTGCGTTGGAGGATCTTACCAGGCAGATGTAGGACTTGCCGCGGTTGACTTCGACTTCTTCGCCGTCTTCGTTGAAGACCTTGATGGGATCGTGTACGCCGTCCTTTGTCCAAGTGACGTTGATGATCTTACCGTCGCAGATGTAGTAGCCGCTGCCGCCTTCTTCGAAGAAGTAGTCTGTGCGGTAACCGTCGTCTGCAAGTGCAACTCTTACGTAGAGTACGAAAACGTTTCGAACAGCGATCTGCTCGCCGTTGTTCTCGTCGATCTGCGGGCTGCCGTACTGGCTCTTGTAGTAGAGGTTGTCGCCCGGGTTGTACTCGAAGTATGCGTCGTCATTGGATGCAGAGAAGTATACGTTGATGCTGGAGCATGTCTCTGTAGCATTCAGGATATCCTTGGAGTTGTCGGGTGCAAAGTTGAAGAGCATGTTTACGATGCCGTCTTCGTCTTCAAGGTCGATGCCCTTGTACTCGAGAGCTTCCTTGATGTGGATACCGTCAGAAACTGCGGTGTGCTCGATTGCTCTTTCGCTTGACCATGTCTTGTCTCTCCAGAAGAATGTGTTGCCGGGGAGGTCTACATAGCCGTCTTCGTAGTCGGAAGAATTGTACTTGCCTGCGCAGAGGTAGTTACCGTCGATATGTACGATGTCGTTGCTGGAGAAGTAGGATACGACTCTTGCCTCGCGTCCGAAATGTACGAAGATCGCATTGATGCCTGCGGAAAGGTTTGCAGTTACGACACGTGCGCTTCTGAGGGAACCGATCTCGGGGATCGTGTTAACGTCAGCGAAAACGCAGAGCAGACGGGAGATACCGCCCTCTGTCTCGTACTCGAAAATAGCATCTGCCTGGGATACGCCTCTCTGGGGCATAGCGGCATAGACGTTGTTTACAACGATAGTGATAGGCTTGTTGCCTTCGTTAGCCGGATCCATGTCCTGAACACCGGTCATCGGGTTAAGGGCGAAGTCGATGTTGGGATCGTAGAGCACGGGCTCTGTCTCTGTAGTAGTCGTAGCTTCAGTAGTTGTGGTCTCTGAAGGCTCTGATTCCATGACCGTGGTAGTGGTCATCATGGTGGGCTCGGGTTCTTCCTCTTTCTTACAGCCTGCGAAAGGCACGAGGAGTGAGAAAACGATCAAAGGAATCAGGATTTTGCGTTTTTTCATATGTTTCACCTCACTTATATGCTAATTCGAGTATAACATTCTTTATTTTTTTACTATGTGTTGGAAAATTACAATTTGATGATATAATACGGTGTGCATTAAGGTCCTTAATATGGAGTTTATTAATGAGTAATAAGAGCCTTGCTTCTTCTTCCCGGACGAAGAAGAAGTCTAAAGCTATGAAATACTTTGCCAGGGTACTTCTCGGCATCCTTGGGCTCCTTGTGGGGGCTGCTCTGTATTTCGTATGGGTTTTCGGGGGGACTTACGTTGGTGTGCCCATCGTAACCGAAGAGGAATACGAGACGATGGTCCTTAGTGCGGACGGAAGTACAACAGGTGGAGATGTTACTTCGCCGTGGTCAGAAGGCGGCCACACCAGGCTTTACTATGATCCGGCACATCCGATAATTAAGGTCGAGCAGATCGATCCTGATATTGAGAACATCCTTGTGTTTGGTGTCGATTCCAGGGGAACCGACGATTACAAATGCAGGACTGACGCGATGATCATCGTCTCCATCAACAAGAAAGCAGGCACTGTCAAGCTCATATCGCTTATGCGAGACACTGGCGTCTACATAGGGGATACGGACGAGACGGCGTCCACGAAACTCGACAAGCTCAACGCGGCATATGCCTACGGCGGGGTCGGACTGATGATCAACACGATCAACAGGAATTTCGGTCTCGACATACAGAGGTTCGTAATGCTGGATTTCGGAAGTTCGGCAGAGCTCATAGACCTTGTAGGCGGTGTTGACATAGACGTCGCGCCGGAAGAAGTTAAGTACGCGAATCCATATATCCAGGAGATCAACGCGCTTAACGGAACTGATTCCCCGCTGCTGAACACCAGCGGACTTCAGACCCTTGACGGAACCCAGGCGACAGGGTGGGCGAGAATAAGATATCTCGATTCCGACTTTGTCAGGACTTCCCGTCAGAGGACCATCGCGATGGCGATGATGCTGAAAGTAAAGGATATGAACTACATTTCGCAGCTCATGCTCCTTAACGATTCGGCAGGCGTGTTCGAGACGAACATGGTATCACTTGACCTTATGCGCGTTGCGACAAACGCACTTGCGGGTCTTGATAATATACAGGAATACAGGGTTCCTGCGGACGGACTCTATACCGTCCAGAACAATCCCTGGATGATGATAATTGACTTTGCAACGCAGAAACAATTACTATATGATTTTATTTATGGAGATGAATAAGATATGAGTAAAACAGTAGCAACATGTATAGCTGAGACCAATCAGGTCCAGAACCAACCGCAGGAGAACGTATTCTTCCTGACACTGTCCAGAAAGCTCGAGGACTTTCCGAACGAATTCCTCAGAACAGCCAGATCGACATCTCCGATCCAGATCTGTGCAATCTTCTCGACAATCGGTCCTGACAATCTCGCTGCAGCTCTTAATCTCGATCTCAACGCAGAACTCGAGAAGATCGTGGCAGCTGCTTCCAACCAGCCTGTCCTCGATTTCGAAGGTTTCTCCAACCAGGTAATCAACACTCTTAACGTAAGAGTATGCAACTTCGCTGCAAACAAGGGCCAGCAGCTCAAGACTTCCATGACGATGCTCGTCATCGAAGGCGACATCCTCCGCGTTATCCACGTAGGTGTCACAAAGGCTGTCCTCTTTAGAGACCAGCGCATCATGCTCCTTACGGAAGAGCAGACCGTTGCACATAGATATGTTCAGCTCGGCTCAATCACTGCAGATCAGGAGAAGACACATCCCGAGAACATGAACCTTACCCAGTACCTGGGCAAGATGCCTCAGGACGGCCAGGTTCAGGCTGACAGAAAGATCCACCTCAAGCTTAAGGACGGAGACGAGCTCTTCCTTATGGGTCTCGGTATCTCCAGACAGATGCCGCCCCAGATGCGCAACCAGATCATCGCAAAGCCCGTATCCACAGAGAACAAGGCTAAAGAGATGATCGCTTCCGCAGTAAGCTACGGCATCAAGTCCGGTCTTACTTTCGTTGACCTCAAGGTCGAGTCCACATTCCTGCTTCCCGGTGATGCCGTTATCGGCAGCAACCTCAACTCTGATGCCAGAGTTGCAAACCAGAAGCAGAAGGCTCCCGATGATGCATATACTTCTTTCGGCGGCGCTGCAGGCGCAGCTGCTGACGATGGCGAGGCAGACAACACCATTAGTTTCGTTCCCGGTAAGGGAGGAGACGATGATGATTTCGTGCCTTCCGTAAACGAGAAGAAGGAGAGGATCATGTCTGTCGTAATTCCGGCAGTTATCTTCCTCGGATGCGTTGTCTTAGGCTTCGGCATCATGTTCCTCGTATTCAACATGAAGAACCTCATCGATTTTGATTCTGAAGAGACCACTCAGACGATCACGATCGGTTCAGTACTCTATGTCATCAACGACAACACTCCCGTATATTCACAGGGTGATACGAACTCCACGATTATCGGCTACCTCAACAGAGGAGATGTCGTAACTCTTTCCGAAGAGACAAACGAGACATTCAAGAAGGTCGTAACAGGCGATGGCAAGGAAGGCTACATCATGTCTGCAGCCCTCACGACAGAGGATCCTACTCTGTACGACGAGACTTCTTCCGAAATGCTCGAAGATCCGACACCTGTACCGGAAGAGACAACAACAACTGCAGCAACAGAGGCTACAACCACAACAGCTGATCCTGCACAGAACACTTCCGCTACAACAACGACTTCTGAGACAACTCAGGAGACAGAACCGCCGGAAGAGGACCAGCCTACTGAAGCTACAACGACGACTACGACTTCAGAAGAAACAACAACAACTACTACTACAGAAACTTCTGCAACTTCTTCTGAAACAACTACCACCAGCAGCGAAACAACCCCCGCAGGCGGCGAAGGCGCAAATAACGAAGACGCTGGAAACTGATAAACTAATCTTACTGATAATAAAGGCTGTCCAACCGGCAGCCTTTTCTTTTGAATCTATAGGGGAGATCAAGCTCTTTCTTCCTGCAATCTCTTGGCGAACTTCAGAAGAATGACTACAGCGGTCGACTCTGAGTCCAACTGAGTGCCGATCCAATGTCTGCAGGACTTCTCAGAATCCTTGAGTGTGACGTACATGCCCATGGGTGTCTCTTTCGTGGGCGGTACGGGACGAAGACTTGTCTCGATGTCTTCAGCTTTCTTGGAGATATAGTACAAGTCGATCTCGCTGTCTGTGAGGGAATAGAGCTCACCGTTAACGGAAACGTTAGTATCAGACAGTTCCAACTCGTTCAAAAGTTCTTTGGTGCATTTATTCTGATTGATGATGAGTCTTATAAGGATGAATGTCATGACTACGGCACCCACAAGAAGAATAATGGCGGCAAACAGGAAATCCAAGGTCGACAACGCACCGTAGATCATAAGGAATATGGCAAGACCGAACAGTATCGAGAGCATAACCACGGCACTGTGGAACTTATCCGGGGTAATGGTTGCTTTCATCGGCTTGGAAACAATAGTCTCTTTGACCTTCTCGTAATACTCGTCGTTGACCTTATCAAAATAGGGCTTGAAGAAATCCTGGAAATCCTTCCTGAGCTTGATCGCATCCTTGTCTCTGACAGGACCGGTCCATACTCTCTTTTTGACGGGACGATCCTTGCCTTTAGAAGACAAGAAGATGAAAAACACACCTGCTGCAGGGATGATCTGCTGGACTATGCCGCCGGTGATGTTTATACCCAAACCTCTTAAATTATCGGGATCGAAATCGTTGCTGTATTTGACGCCGTTGACGCAGATACCGTCGTCTTCGATGGTGACCGATTTGATGGCATTCTTGAATGCGATGACCGTGAAAACAACGGACATTATAAGATGGGCAAGAAGACAGCCTTCCGCCAAACTTGCGATATCGTTGATGACAGGGATCTGATCGGTCAGACCAGAATAAACAGCCAGCATCGTCAGAACCAAAGCAACGATTATCAGGACAATATCAATTACGATCGCAAGGATGGTGCGAAATTTGATCTTCGAATAATCGGGCTTGAAGGTCCGGTTTTCCATCAATATCTGAAGAGTTCTTTATACAGGACTCTTACGGCATAGGAGCAGTAAGACTCTGATACACCGAACATCATGGAGATCTCGGATGCGCCCTGGTTAACGATCCTCAGGTTGATACCTGCGGAAGAAAGTGCTGAAGCAGCTCTTGCCATGATACCTACTGAATTTGCCATGGCTTCACCGACGATCATGACAATGGCGAGATCGCGGTCGACTTTGCATTTCGCATCAAGTTCCTTCTCGATGCGTTCGACGATGATCTCTTCCTTCTCGGGCGTGAAATACTTCTTGCGGAGAACGATCGTGACCGTGTCGATACCGGAAGGAATGTGGTCGATCGAGATGCCTTCGTCAGCAAAGATCTCGAGGAGCTTTGCAAGGAAGCCGACCTGATGATTCATCATGTACTTGTCGACGGTAACCGTGCAGAAACCCTTGTCGCCTGCGATACCTGTAACGAGTGAATCGTAATGTGTTCTCTTGGATACGATCCAGGTTCCCTTCGCGGAAGGGTTGTTGGTGTTCTTGATGTTGAGCGGGATGCCGCGCGCGAAAACAGGGTAGATGGCCTCCTCATGAAGGACAGTAAATCCTGCATAGGAAAGCTCTCTCATCTCGTCGTATGTGATCTCGGTAATGGGGAACGGGTTCTTTACCAGGTTCGGGTTTACCGCGAAAACATTATCCACGTCAGTCCAGTTCTCATAGACCTCTGCATTTACTGCAGCAGCGAGGATTGAACCCGTGATGTCGGAACCGCCTCTTGAGAACGTGATGATGTTGCCTTCCTTGGAATAACCGAAGAAACCGGGGAAGACAGCTATCGTATCTTCATCGTCAGCGACGTTTGCCAGGTTCTCGTATGTCTCGGGAAGGATTACTGCCTTTCCTGCTTTGTCGTGCTCAAGGAAAAGACCGCATTCTGCAGGATCGCAGTATTTTGCCTTGTGTCCCGTGGAGTTGAGGTAGAAAGCAACGAGCTTTGCACACGAATCTTCGCCCATGGCCTTAACGGAATCGAGATACATGACGTCGTCCGTATAGTCGGCAGCGCAGATCTTGTTAAGCTTCTCTTCGATGCCGGGTATAACGTCCTTGACGCCCAGTTCTTCTGCAATCTCCTCGTATCTTGCGAGGACTGCAGCGAGCTCTTTTGAGTAGTCGTTACCTGCGAGCCTTGCTTTCGCGACGGCGATGAGAAGGTCTGTTACCTTTGTATCGTCCTTGGTGCGCTTGCCCGGTGCGGAGACGACCATGATCCTGCGCTCATCGTCAGAGAGGACGATGTTGCAGACTTTCTGTATCTGGAATGCGTTGGCGAGTGAAGAACCGCCGAATTTTGTTACTTTCATATATGTGTGCTCCTTGACTTGTCTTGTAGCGTTAATATAATATCACAAGCAATTTGTTATTGGTTTTATATTATTATTACAGTAAATTCACCGTGAGTATTAACAGGAGAGTGTATCTTGAACATATTTAGAGCTATGAAGCCCGAGAAAGTCTATAAGTCCCTCGCAGAGATGCCGTGGGACATACTCGCGCAGGAAGGCATCAGGACGGCTCTTCTGGATTTTGATAACACTCTTGGTCCAGACCACGCGACAGAGCCTGAAGAATACAGCTATAACTGCATAAAGCTGATCCGGGAACAGGGCATAAGATGCTGCCTGGTATCCAATGCCAAGTCGGGGAGATCCGCCAAGATTGCCGAGATGCTGGACATTCCCTGCGTCACTTTTGCCAAGAAGCCGGGCACTTCAGGCGTGCTCAAGGCCATCGAAGTCATGGGTTCCACCAAGGATGAATCGGTCATGGTCGGAGACCAGATATTCACGGATGTCATCGCGGGCAACAACTCGGGTGTAAGAACTTTTATGGTGGAGAAGCTCCATAAGCAGGAAATATGGTATGTTATGCTTAAGCGTCCCCTTGAGAAGATAGTGCGCGGAATGGCACATTTTTGAGGGGTTGCAACAAAATGACCTTTCAAGTAAAATTATTTGGTTATACTTAATTAAGAATTGTAAGGAGTACAAAATGATCAGCGCAGGCGATTTTAAGAACGGTTTATGTTTCGAGATGGACAATCAGGTCTATCAGGTAGTTGAATTCCAGCACGTTAAGCCCGGTAAAGGTGCGGCTTTCGTTCGTACAAAGTATAAGAACGTTAAGACAGGTTCTGTCGTAGAGCGTTCTTTCAACCCTAACGAGAAGTTCGAGCAGGCTCAGCTCACAAGAAGAGACATGCAGTACATCTATGCAGAGGGTGACCTCTACTACTTCATGGATCAGGAATCTTATGAGCAGATCCCGATCGCAGGAGACAAGATCGGCGATGCAATCAAGTTCCTCAAGGAGGAGATGGTTTGCAAGGTCGTATCCTACAAGGGTGATATCTTCCAGGTAGAGCTTCCCATCACAGTTGAGCTCGTTATCACAGAGTGCGAGCCCGGCGTAAGAGGCGACACGACAAACAACGCTTCCAAGTATGCAACACTTGAGACAGGTGCTGTCGTTAAGGTTCCTCTCTTCGTTAACCAGGGAGAGGCTATCAGAGTTGATACAAGGACCGGAGAGTATCTCGAGAGAGCTTAAGTCTTACTGCTTAAAGACTATCGATTTTTGACATGGAAAGTAACTTCAATTCCGAATCTATCAAGGGCGACCGCTCGATGACGCAGGGCTTTGTAGCCCAGTATGCCGCCGAGGCTGCGCTCAGGATAGACGGGGTTGTATCGCTAGTACCTTCATTCGCCGTGGCGTTGAAGGAGAAGGCCGGGGTAGTACACGAAGGAAAAGGTGTAAGGGTCGTTTTCGACGAGAATGACGACAACACCGTTTCCATTACATGCTACCCCGTTATCAGTTACGGCAAGATTATTCCCGAAGTGGCGTGGCTCATCCAGGAGAAGGTCAAGGGCGACGTCGAGAAGTTCACGGGACTCAATGTTGATACGGTAGACGTATATGTCTGCGGAGTCAGCGACATCGAAGATCCCGGGGATGTGAAAGGAGAACAGGAAGAATGAATGGATTTGTCAGAGTACTGATGTTCATCTATTCCGTAGTTATAGCGGTTATTTCCGTTGTGCTTTTGTATGCGCTCGTTGATGACGGTATCTTCGCAGATATCTTGCAGCCTCTCAGATCGGTCGTTACCGGACCTGTGAGCAAGTGGGTGTATTTCGCAGTTCTCCTGCTCCTTTTTATCACTTCAATTATCTCAATTACAAATGCTATTACATACGGCAGACTTAACAGGACAAGACTCAGAAAGACCGACATCGGTTCCGTCGATATCGGAGCAGACGCCATCGAGAGCATCGCGCTGAACAGTGCGAAATCCGCTCAGGTAGGCATCAAGAACGCAAGATGCCGCGTATCTCCCGCCAAGAACGGTGCGATCAGAGTCGTCATATCCTGCGTTCTGTATTCAAACGTCGAGATCCCCGCTTCCATGGCTAAGGCCCAGGAGAAGGTAAAGAAGGATATCGAGCGTTATACGGGCATCATCGTACAGGACGTTCAGGTCAAGGTCACCAAGGTTGAAGCTACTACTGCAAAGGTTGAGAACAGATAATGGAGAGATTCCTGTCTAAGATCTTCGAGAAACTCCAGAACACCAAGGCAGGTGTCATATTTGCCTTCCTGTTCTTTGTTACAGGACTGCTCCTGTGCATTTTCGGATTCTTCAAGACACTGTTCATCATCATCTTTACAGCTGCGGGTTTCTTCGTAGGTTCGTTCCTGTTCTCGGATACGAGCAAGTTCAAGAAGTTCCTTGACAGGATACTGCCGCCCGGGAGGTTCAGATGAGCAGAATAGAGACACGCGAACATGTATTGATGTTCCTTTTCCAGGCATACTTCCGCACGGATCCCGTCGCGGGACAGCTCGAAATGTTCAAAGAAGACTACCCCGACGTTACGCAGGACCCTGTCTACTTTACTGACATGGTCTACGGCGTTATCAATAAGCGCCAGGAAATCGACGAGAAGATAATCCCTTTCCTCAACAAGTGGAAGATCGACAGGATCCCCGTTGCCGACAGGATCATTCTTGAGATCGCAGCATACGAGATACTATTCATGGACGACGTGCCGGTAAAAGTTTCAATCAACGAGGCCGTTAAGCTCGCAAAGAAATACGGTACAGACAATTCCTCGTCATACATCAACGGCGTTCTCAGCAGTTTTGAGAAGAGCCTCTGACGGAGGACTTCGCTTTGGTATTTGATTCGCTGAGTGATCTTGTAAACCACCTTAACTACGTTACATTTCAGGACGATGAAGACATTATCGACTTTGAGGTAACGGGAGAGATCACGGGCTACAGGGTCAACCGCTGGAAGCCGACGGTCGTATTCATTAATTTCACTCTTCAGCAGGAATTAAGAGGGGGGAGATACCTCAAACTGTCCTGCAACGCCACTGAGAGTAACTGCACTTTCACCGGTTTTGATGAAGAAGGTCCCAAAGACGGCGATAAAGTCACCATCAAAGCTTCGCTTCAATACAGCACGGGAATCAGTGTCCTGCAGGCTGTCGTATCCGAGGTGCGCAATACCGGAAGAGGGGAACTCCTTCTCAGATTCCTGCAGATGAAGGAACGCCTTGCTGCAGAAGGCCTTTTCGATGATGCGCGTAAAAAGGCCCTGCCAAAACTGCCTCGCAGGATCGGTCTTATCACATCCGGAGCAGGTACGGAGGGACGCACGGACTTTTTGGACGAGATCAGATGCAGGACCCCGTATTACGATATCCACATATACAACGCGAGGATGCAGGGAGAGAACTGCCCTCCGCAGGTTATTGCAGGACTTGATTATTTCGAGACACACCGGGACGACCCCGCCAGCCATGTTGACGTTATCGTCATAACCCGCGGCGGAGGCGATAAATATACTGACTTTGTCTGTTTCAACGACGAAGCGCTTGCCAGAAGGGTCAGTGCATGTACGATCCCCGTAGTGTGCGGCGTCGGTCACTCTTCTTATGAGACGATACTTGATTATGTTGCTGATGTGTCCGTTAAGACGCCTACTGCGGCTGCCGATGCCGTTGTGCCTGATTACGATGAGCAGACGGCGATCATAGGCAACTTTGCTTCTTCCATGGAGCAGGCAATGATGTCCAAAATGAGGATCGGACATAACACCATAGAAGCTTATAAAAGCCACAGGGCATTTGCCGGCGGCTTTATAAATGACAGGAAAGATTACCTTGCAAGGCTGGCCGATACTGTCGAAAAGCACAATCCTTCTGCGGAACTTGCCGAGAGACAGAGAAAACTACTTGAGCAGAGATTAAAACTTGACGCATATCCCGAGAGACTGGACAGATTGAGACTTGAGACAGAGAACCTGACTGCAAGGCTTGAATCCGTTAATCCGGAAAATGTCTTGAAGCGCGGATACTCTTATGTGGAATCATCAGACGGCACCGCGTTGGATTCCGTGGATAAGGTCAGACCGGATCAGGAAGTCAGGCTGGTTTTCAAAGATGGCTCAGCAAAGGGTAGAATAATAGAGGTAGACAGGAAGGAGAACTGATATGAAGGACATTGAGAAGAAGATCGAAGAAGGCAAGCTTACATACGAAGAGGCTCTTGAGAATCTCTCTTCTGTCGTAAAGTGCCTTGAGAGCGGTAAGATCACAAAAGACGGTGAAGATAAGGATATGACTCTGGATGAGTCGATAAAACTCTACCGAATCGGCAAGCTCCTGTCCGCATATTGCGAGAAACTCCTTACTGAAGCACAGACACAGATAAACGAGATCAACAATGGCTGATATAGCAAGACTAATAGAAGAATGTAACGAGTGGATAACTCCCGAACTCGAGGGTTGTTTTACCGCGCGTCAGAATGAAGACATCACCGTTAAGGCTGCAATGTACAGCCTTATGGGAGGCGGTAAGAGATTGAGGCCTCTCATGATGAAGATGACTGCCGAGATGATCGGCTGCGATGAGGACGTGATGGCTGACGTAAGGTATTTCGCCGGCACGCTCGAGATGATCCACACGTATTCTCTGATCCACGACGATCTTCCGGCGATGGACAACGATGACTTAAGGCGCGGCAGGCCTACCTGTCATAAGGCTTTCGGCGAGGGCATCGCGCTTCTTGCGGGAGACCTTCTGCTGAACAGGGCTTACGAGAGGCTTTTCGCGGAGACCATTACAAACCCCGGATACGCATATGCTGCATCCAGGATGTGCACACTCGCCGGCATTGAAGGCATGGTCGGCGGACAGAGCATAGACCTTGCTTCCGAAGATAAGAAGATATCCGTCGAGCTCCTTACGGAACTCCAGGAAAAGAAGACGGGCGCACTGATCGAGACTGCGATAGTCACGCCCTGTTATCTGAAAAGCAACATGACGGAAGAACAGGCAGAGATCGATAAGACTGTCAGGCTCCTCAGGGCGCTCGCGGCACACCTGGGCCTTGCTTTCCAGATCAAGGACGATCTTCTCGATGTTACTTCCACGGCCGAAGTGCTCGGCAAGAGCGTCGGCAAGGATTCAAGAGACGACAAATCGACTTTCGTTACTCTCCTGGGTCTCGATAATGCCAAGACCTGCCTTGAAGACGAGACTGCCGCTGCGGTCAAAGTTCTTAAGGAACTGTCCGATATGGGCTACAACACGGATGACTACAAGATCCTGGCTGATTATATGATAAGCAGGGAGAATTAACGTAAGTCATGGAATATAAGTTTCTCGGGAAACAGGATCTCACTCCGCAGGCTATTGCGTCTCTGTCTTACAAGGACAGGGAAGAGCTCTGCGCTGAATTAAGGGATAAGATCCTCCAGACCGTCTCGACAAACGGCGGACATCTGGCGAGCAACCTGGGCGTGGTCGAATTGACCGTCGCTCTGCTTTCGGTATTCGATTACACCAAGGACAAGATCGTGTTCGACGTCGGACACCAGTCTTATTCATATAAGCTTCTCACGGGAAGGTTCGATGAGTTCGATACTTTGAGGAAGAAGGGCGGCGTGTCCGGATTTCCGCGTATCAATGAGTCTCCGTACGATGCTTTCGATACGGGTCACAGTTCCACTTCCATCTCTGCCGCCATCGGCATGGCAAGGGCAAGAGACCTCAAGAAAGAAGACAATTACGTCATTGCCGTAATAGGCGACGGCGCGCTGACCGGCGGCCTTGCGTATGAGGCCATCAACGACCTTGGCCACAGCAAGACCAGGATGATCGTCATCCTCAACGACAACGAGATGAGCATAGACAGGAACGTCGGCGGTCTGTCTCGCTATCTGTCCAAGCTCAGAGTATCTTCCGGATACATCTCCGCGAAACGCACCACGGAAGGGTTCCTCAAGAAGCTCGGCTGGTTCGGCAGGGGCATCATCAAGATCATCCTTGCGATAAAGGATTTCTTCAGGTTTCTTCTGTACCGCAAGAAGCCTTCAATGTTCGAAGATCTCGGTCTCAATTACTACGGACCGGTTGACGGACATAACACGGAAGACCTTATAAAAGCACTTAATGCCATCAAGGACATCAAGGATCCCATGCTCCTTCATGTCATCACAAAGAAGGGTAAGGGCTATGCCCCTGCTGAGAACAACCCGTCTGATTATCACGGCGTCGGTTCTTTTGATCTTGAGACAGGCGTGTCCAAGAACGGAAAGAGCAGCTATACGACTGCTTTCGCAGGTGCTCTTGAAGAGATTGCCGAGAAGAATCCCAAGGTAGTTGCAATATCTGCTGCAATGGCGCAGGGTACAGGCCTTGATCATTATTCGATGAGATTCCCTACGAGGTTCTTTGACTGCGGTATCGCGGAAGAGCACTGCGTTACGATGGCAGGCGGACTTGCAGTGTCTGGTTTCGTGCCTGTTGTAGCGATCTATTCTTCGTTCCTGCAGCGTGCATATGATGAGATGATCACCGATGTGTGCTTCATGAACAACCATGTCGTTTTCTCGATCGACCGTGCGGGCTTTGTAGGCCAGGACGGCCATACGCATCATGGTCTGCTCGATCTGTCTTATCTTAATTCAATGGTCAACATGACGCTGTTCGCTCCCCGCGATTACAAAGACCTGAGGAATTGCCTTGATTACGCGGTCAATACATGTAGCGGTCCGGTTGCCGTCAGATATCCCAGAGGAAGTTCGCCTTTCGAAGCGGAAGGACCTCTTTACGAACTGCCCGAAGACTGCATCAAGCCGCATCTTGCGTCAAACAGGGGATATGATTTCGTTATCATCTCCGTGGGCAGGATCTGCGAGGAAGCTGAGAAGGCAAGTGCTCTTCTCGTTCACGAGGGCATCAACGGTACGCATATCAATCTGTCTCTGGTCAAGCCGGTTCCCGCAAAAGAGATAGTTGAGCTTCTTGGTGATACCAAATATGTATTCACCATTGAAGAGGGCATCTTAAGCGGCGGCGTCGGTGAGGATATCCACGTTCAGCTCAACAGAGCCGGTTGGAACTACAACGTAATCAGTATCGCAGTCGAAGATCCCGTCATCAAGGCAGCATCGCCCGAAGACCAGATCAAGACTGCAGGCTTGGACAGCGTGTCTGTTGCTTTGCGCATCAAGACTGAACTTTCCGGTTCTTAAGGTTCATCAGGATAGGAGACTGCTAACATGAGGATAACTATTCCCAAAGCATATAAGATAAGCGACAGGCTTGAGATCGCTCTGCATAACAAAGAACTGAATGAAGATGAGATTGCTGAAGTTTATTCCGAACTGGAATTCAGAAAGCAAAAGCAGAAAGCTTCTGAGCTCATCGTTTTGATCGTAGCTTGCGGTTGCCTTGGATTCCTGGTGGTACCCTTGATCGTAAATAGTGCAAATATCGTCGTTACTCTTGTCACGGCAGTATTAACCATCGCTGTGTTTGCAGGCGCGATCTTCGGTGCTAAATATTGCTTTGTAGGCAAGGTCGCAAACCAGTGGAACAAACTTCTCAAAGAACACTATCCCGATATCTGTGATAAATACAGGCTTTAAGCGATATGACGAGTAATACGGCCGAAGTTATAGCGTTCTTAGTTGTTGCAGTATCGTTCATTGGTGCTGCAGCCGTTTTTGTCGTGTCTGTCTGTTATCTGATCAAATGGATCAGGGCGTATTTCAACAAAGAGAGCAAACCTTTCAGGATTAGGATAGCCATAGCTTTTGTTGTGGTATCGCTCATTGCTCTGCTCTTTGTCTGCACTGAACTTATCCCGAAGATCTCCTGGCCGTTTCATTTCTGATTTCCGATTCTTTTATTTACAAATCTGTGCTACCATTCAAATATAGATTATGGGGATAATCTATTTTTCGGATAGGCGTACTTGCAGGAGACTTTTTGTCTTCTCATTTGCAGTATGGAGGATAATTGTATGAGGAAATTGAAGCCTGTCGTTATTGTCATGCTTTTTGTTATGCTCCTGCAGACCTTTACGGCCTGTTCGCTTAAAAGCAAATCTTCCAAGATAGTAAGTGAAGATGATCCCTGGTACGAGACAACCAAATTCAAACTCGATAATGACATCAAGAAGAATGAAGAATATGACCTGGGTATCTGTACCAGCGATGAATACATATTTTCACTTTATTGTGTCTCTAAGAGCGGATGGGGAAGTTCCAGAACGGTGCTCGATACTTATGATTTTGAAGGAAACCTTATAAGCCGTCAGGATGTCTCACTGCCTGATAATCTGTATGTTCAGCGCGTATATACTGTCAGCGTTGATCCTGAAGGAAAGACCATAACAGCTCTGTTCCAGCTTAATTCTCCGAGTGAGCGCGGAGCGGCGTTTGTAAAGCTGGATACTGCGACGGCTACGTTAGCTGAGAAGAAATTCATAAAGTCCACATCAAACGGCAACGTAAAGAGCTATTTTGATTATGTGCCCATGTTTGATTCATCTATTTGGTTTGCAACATCGATAGGTGATTATGAGGCGGTGGTCACTATTGCCGATACGGGTCCCGGACCGATGATATACGATCAACTGATTTTGTTCAAGGACACGGAACTGGTCTGTTATATTGAACTGGCGGATCTGAACCTCCGCGAAATCCTGTTCAGCATCTCGATAGATGAATCAAAGAATTCGCTCTATCTGGCAGGTTATGAAGAAGCAGATCTTGTCAACTTTGAATTTGATATTACTAACGGTGAACTTAAGAACAAAAAGAGTTTTTATGATTTCGATGATGAGTCGGTCAACATAGCGGAATACACGCCAACGGATAACGGTGAACTCTGCAAGATCGATTCACTCGGAACCATTACCAGAGTAAACATCAGCGATATGACTTCTGAGACAGTGATGGACACCAATTGGTATAATCCGGTCTTATATGCGCCTTTTGCCGATGATGACTCTATGGAATCCAAAGTTCTCAGTTATTCACAAGACAGAACGATCCTGCTGGATTCAGTAGGCAAACGTTATGGAATGAGCGGTGTTTTCAATGCGAAATACATAAGGGTGCTGAATAAAATGGATAAGAACCCTCATGCCGGCAAAGAGATAATCGAACTGGCATTTCCGATCAAGGCGGAAGCATCTGCATATCTCGCAAGATCCATATATGAATTCAACAATACAGATGATGAATACCTTATAAGGATCTGGGATAAACAAAAGGTAGGGTTTACTCTGGGTATCGTAGAATCTATGGGCGGTGACGAACAGGAACTCTATAAGTTTATCCAGGAATTAAGGAGCGACGAGGCTCCGGACCTGATCATCGGCCTGCAGAATTCTTATGCGATGAACGATGAGATACTGATGGATATCTCGGGTTTCCTCGAACCCGAAGTGCTGGATAAACAGTTTGGCAACATCCTCGATGCAGGAACGATAGACGGCAAGATGTATTTCCTCCCGGTAACGCTTGAGTTAGACGGATTGATCATTGATTCTGACATGATCGAAGACGGTGCCACAGGCCTGACTTTTGAAGAATACGACAAAATGGTGGAAGAGGAACTGGACGGCTATTCGCCGTATGATTACCCGTTCTCGATCTACTATAATAAAACGGATTTTATCCTGTCATGCATAGACATTAAGAGTGCCATAGAAGGCGAGAAAGTTGAATTCGGAACGGATCAGTTCTATGCCGCTGCCGAATATGCAAAAGAAAACTTCCCGTACGATGATATTCTGAACACTCCGGCAGATTACATATTTGATTGGGACGTTAGACTAAGAACTAAGTGTTGTTATGCAGAGATCACCGATTATCTCGATTATGTGCATCTGTGCAATGACTCGGAAGGACAATATGTCATTATCGGAACACCGTCCGTAGACGGAGCAGGTCCGAGGTTCAAGGCTCTGGAGACCATTTCGGTATCGGCGACAACAGATGTCTCTGACGGATGCAGGAAATTCATTAATTATCTTTTTGCCGGAACGGCATTTGCTTCCGATGACTGCGAATTCAGGTGCATCGTGACCAACAAGGATATCATGGATAAAAACATTGAAAGCATTTCCGCGCATAATAACGAGCTGTACGATGATTTCATGGAATCGGTGCAAAACGGAATGTACAAACCTGCAGTAGGTGTACAGATGGCCTACGGTGACAAGACCGCGACAGACGGTATGCGTGATTGCTTCATCAACGGTTTGTCATCAATCTCAACATACTATTACGAGGATGAAGTTATCTTAGGTTTCCTCCAAGAAGAACTTGCTCCTTATTATGCAGGTGACCGCAGTCTTGAAGATGTTGTTGTTCTGATCAATGACAAAGCAGCAAGGTATTTCAGTGAGATGTAACCGCTCTTTTCTCGCTATGTATTTTTATGCAAAATAGTGTTTAAATATATAGGCAGAAATCAGAAAGGCGGAACTTATGAATTACGGCATAGTTTCTAACGGCACACGCGATGTCGGTTATGTCACGGCGGTAAGAGCTGCGGAAGTTATCCTCGGCAGCGGCAATACGCCTGTTTTCGAAAAGGACTTGGAAGGTAAGTTTGACGCACCTGCAGGTTCTGTGTTTGCCGTCTTTGATACTTTGGATATAAAGACGATCATATCGATAGGCGGCGACGGTACGTTCCTGTCCGTCGTTACTAAATACCGTGACCTTGATACGGAGTTCATCGGGATCAACAAGGGCAGTATCGGTTTCCTTACGGAGATTACCGAAGACTCTCTCGAGAAGGATCTCATTAAGCTCACTTCCGGTGATTACTCTACTATTGAGAGAACACAGCTTAAGTGCGAAGTCTGGAATAATGCCGGCGACTTTAAGGGAAGCGCAGTATGTCTTAATGACATCCTTATCGTAAGAGGACAGAAGCCACATATTACTAAGCTCGAACTCTTTATCGACGGGCAGAGGGTAGAGAAGTTCTATGGTGACGGCCTTATCGTATCCACTGCGACAGGTTCATCCGCTTACTCGCTTGCGGCAGGCGGCCCGCTCCTCATGCCCACGATGAAGGATCTCATCGTAACCCCCATAAGTTCGCACACGCTTTACGGCCTGAAGTATGTTGCAGGTCCCGAGAGCGAGGTAAGGGTTGTCTTGGATGATTTCGAGACGGCACCCATCATATGCCCGGACGGAAGGGATTTCGTGGATCTCGAAGCGTTCGATTCAATTACGATCAGAAGGCACGACAAGGTGCTCAAGACCGCGACGCTGAAGCGTGACAATTTCTTCAGCGATGTCCGCAAGAAGATAGTACAGAGGGGTTCATTCTATGAAAACAGCTAAGAATGCTCGTCAGGAGATGATCATTAAGCTCATCAAAGAGCACGACATATCGACGCAGGAAGAACTGACTGCCAAGGTAAAGGCGGCAGGTTTCGAAGCTACGCAGGCCACCTGCTCTAGAGACATCAAGGAGCTCGGTATCATCAAGATAACGATGCCCGACAAGACGACAAAGTATGCAGTCCTGGACAGGACCGGCGATGTCGCACCGGGAAGACTCCTTGCAGTATTTGCCAATTCACTGATATCGGTTCAGTCTGCAATGAACATGCTCGTCATAAAGACACTGCCCGGCATGGCCGCCGCCGCAGCATCCGCACTCGATTCGATGCATCTTGAAGATGTGGTCGGAACAATAGCAGGTGACGATACCGTTTTCGCATGTGCCACTGGCCCGAATGAGGCGCAGGCACTGGTTGTTACTATTAGAGACATGATGGAATCCGGATCTTCTCCGGACAGAAGCTGATATATGCTGCTCAGACTTGAGATAAGAGATTTCGCTGTCATCTCAAACATGGTCTTCGAGCCCGGTTACGGTCTTAACGTCATAAGCGGCGAGACCGGTGCGGGTAAGAGCCTTATTGTCGGTGCCATAGGTCTCATCCTCGGCAACAAGTCCACAAGAAATGTCATACGCACAGGTCATCCGAGCTGCTATGTGGAGGCGTGCTTTGACTGTTCCGATATAGAAGACGGTGATTTTAAGACATGCCTTGAGGATTATTCGATCACTCCCGACGACGGCATGCTCATTATAAGCAGGACCATCTATGAGAACGGCAAGAGCGTCGCAAGGATCAACGGCGAAGGCGTAACGCTGACTGCGCTCAAGGCCGTCACTTCGTTCCTTGTCGATATCCACGGCCAGCATGACACGCAGAAGATATTCGACGAGAAGCAGCACGTAAAGCTTTTGGACCGTTATGCAGGCAGGAAGGTCGAGACTCTCTTTGCCGAGTACACAGAACTTCTTACCAAATATAAGGACATCGTGACTCGCATCCGCGGCATATCCTCTTCGCCCGATTATCTCGACAAGAGAAGAGAGTATCTCGAGTTTGTCGTAAATGAGATCCGGGAGGCAGGCTTCAAGTCAGGCGACGAGGAGAGACTTACTGAAACCCGCAAGAAACTCATCGCCGCAGAAGAGACTGCCGCAGATATCAACGAAGCTGCATCGATCCTGTCTGATGAAGGCATGACCAGAAGCACCGTCGCAAGCGTGCAGGAAGCATCACGCGCACTGGAAAAAGCGGCTTCTGCCAATAAGGCTTACAGGGAACTCGCCGACCGCGCGAATTCTCTTTATCTTGACCTGGATGCTCTGGCATCTGACCTGAGCGCTGTACTCGATAAGATGAACTACGAACCAGAACTCAAGATACAGACGGAAGAGAGGCTCGGCCTGCTCTTCGACCTCAAGGCAAAGTACGGCTCCACCGTCGATGAGATAAACGAGTTCTGCGAGAAGTCCCGCGAAGAATTAGACTCCATCGAAGGCAACAAGGACCTTCTCAAGGAACTTAAAGAGAAGCGCAAGGCAGTCGAATCTGAACTCGTATCCTGCGCGGAGAAACTTTCCGAGGAACGCGCTAAGGCAGGAAAGAAACTCTCTTCTGAGATCATCCGCGAACTTGCTGATCTCGAGATGCCCGACGCCGTATTCGAGGTAAGCTTCACAAGACACGACAAGGCGAAATACTTCTCTTCGACAGGTATCGACGACGTGGCATTCAAATTCTCCGCCAATCCCGGACAGGAAGTCCGTCCGCTGTCTGCCATCGTATCAGGCGGCGAGGCTTCGAGGATCATGCTTGCCATCAAGAACATCCTCGGCAAGTGCGATTCGACACAGACCTTGATCTTCGACGAGATCGACTCCGGCGTGTCAGGCAAGGCCGCTGGCGCGATCGCATCCAAGCTCAGATCGATCTCCACAGGCCGTCAGGTGCTCTGTGTCACACATACCGCACAGGTAGCAGCCGCAGCAGACTGCAACTTCAAGCTCTCGAAATCAGTCTCTTCGGGCAACACCGAGACATCCTGCGAACTCCTCGGCATCGATGGAAAGACCGACGAAGTATCGAGACTTCTGTCGGGAAGCTCTGCCGAGAACTCGGTGCGTCTTGCACGCGAGATGATCGATAATTATTTCGGATGAATTATCTCTTCCATGTCTGAAGGAAGAGGGCTTACGAATTCTTTTTCTTCTCCCGTAAAAGGATCAGTGAAGTTAAGTCTGTACGCATGAAGAGCCGTGCGTCCCATAAGGCTGTCCAGTTCCTTTGACTGCGGGAAAGAATCGTTAGGATTATCGTTTGAGTTAGGTCCGTAAAGTCCGTCGCCCAGGAGCGGGTGGCCCATGTAAGTCGAATGTACCCTTATCTGATGGCATCTTCCCGTCTTCAAAGTGAATTCAACGAGCGATATGTCTTTGTCAGGATAGTAGGAGAGAGTCTTGTAAAGAGTGACTGATTCCTTGCCGCCCGGTGTAACGTCTCTTATCATGACCGAGTTCGGCCGTCTTGCGATCGGCTGGTCTATGGTGCCTTCTTCCGGGTCGTATCTGCCGTAGACGAGTGCCTCGTAGCGTTTCGAGATGTTTCCGTACAGATGAAGAGAGTTATGCGAATACCCGTCCTTGGCGATGATGATGAGTCCGGAGGTCTCGCGGTCAAGGCGCATGACGGGGTGGAGTGTGTGGTCTGACAGCTGTGTGAGCAGAGAATCGTCCAGGTGCCCGTGCACAGGATGGGTTACGATGCCTGCAGGTTTGTTGATTACTGCATAGTGGGAATCCTCGTAGAGGACGGGGATGTTCTCGATCTTGTTAAGGGTGAAGTCGGTATCGCCGTATTCGAGGTAGAGTTCGTCGCCTTCGTGGACATGTTCTCTGACGGTGGCGTGAGTCCCGTTAAGGTTTACGGTTCCGTGAAATTTGAGGCGCTTTATCATGACGCCGCTCATCTTGAACTCCCGGACGAGAATTTTGTAGATTTCGTGGTCTTCGTAAGATTTAGGGACTTTATAGCTGATTTTCATGCACATATTATACCGATTATTGACTTTGGTTGTATTTATTTATAGAATTCTAAATGGCTTGTCAGAGCCAATTATAAATGTTCTTTGACAACTAAATAACTATTTGGAGGTGAGTACCAACGTGCCAGACATAGATTTGGGTCTAATATTGGCCACACTCGTTAGTCTTGTAATTGGTCTCCTTCTGGGTTTTGGAATAACTGCGCTTTACTTCAAGAGAAAGATCTCTGCGGAGCAAAAGCAGCTTGAAGAAGATAAGGCGAAGTCTCAGGATAACGCAAACATTTATCTCGCCAACGCACAGAAGGAAGCTGAGAACAACAAACGAGATCTCCTCTTGCAGGCAAAAGAAGAAGTCGCCCGTGTCCGTTCCGAGCTGGAGCGTGATGCCAAGGAGAAGAAACAGGAACTTGCAAGAGAAAGGAACAAGCTTGAGCAGAAAGAGAGCAATCTCGCCCGTATCGAGGCAAGCTATGAGCGCAAGCAGGAAGAGATCGAGAAGAAGCAGCAGAATGTTGCAGAACTCGAAGCACGTGCGAAAGATTACGAAGCCCGCAAGAGAGCAGAACTCGAGAGAGTTTCCGGTCTCTCCGTCGCGGATGCAAGATCTCTCGTACTTGACGAAGCACAGCGTGAATACAGCCACGACATGGTCCTTATGCTTAAGCAGATGGAAGAAAAGACCAAACAGGATGCCGATAAGATCGCAAAAGACATTATCGCAGGCGCAATCCAGCGTTATGCATCCGATTATGTATCTGAGGTTACTGTATCAGTTGTTAACCTTCCCAATGACGAAATGAAGGGAAGGATCATCGGCCGTGAAGGTCGTAACATTAGAGCAATCGAGACAATTACCGGCGTTGATCTGATCATCGACGATACACCTGAAGCAATCGTTCTGTCTTCATTCGATCCCATAAGGAGAGAGATCGCGAGACTTACCATTGAGAAGCTCGTAGTAGACGGAAGAATCCACCCGGCAAGAATTGAGGAGATGGCTAACAAAGCCCGCAAAGAACTCAATAACACAATTAAGACCGAAGGTGAGAAGGCTGCATTCGACACAGGCGTAATGAATCTTCACCCTGAGCTCATCAAGCTCCTCGGAAGACTCCGTTACCGCACATCATACGGCCAGAACGTACTTCAGCATTCGATCGAAGTGTCATGGCTTGCATCTATGATGGCAGACGAGCTCGGACTTGACAGCACACTGGCAAGAAGAGCAGGACTTCTGCACGACATAGGTAAGGCCGTCGACTTTGAACAGGAAGGAACCCACGTACAGCTTGGCGTAGACATTGCCAAGAAGTATCACGAATCAGCCAATGTGATCAACTGCATTGAAGCACATCACGGCGATGTGGATGCCCTTACACCTGAAGCAGTTCTCGTCGCTGCTGCAGATGCTATTTCCGCAGCAAGACCTGGAGCGAGGAGAGAGAATCTCGAGACCTACATCAAGAGGATCGAGAAGCTGGAAGAAATTGCCACAAGCTTCGACGGAGTCGAGAAGAGCTATGCCATTCAGGCAGGCCGCGAGATCCGTGTTATCGTTCAACCGGAAAGAGTATCCGATGATGAGATGGTCCTCAAGGCTCGCGATATCTGTAAGAAGATCGAAGAAGAGCTCGACTATCCCGGACAGATCAAGGTTAATGTCATTCGAGAGACTCGCGCAACCGATGTTGCAAAATAATTTTGTATATATTATTTTGGCATTTGGAATTTGCTTACATCAAAAACAAAGAAGGGACTGCATTATGCGGTCCCTTTTTTAATGCTTTGATTGTTTTGTGCGTGGATTTGTTCTAGGCCCTGTGCCGGTTTTATGCACAAATGGGCGTTTTCGGAGTAAATGTGCTGGAAAGTGTGCAAAGCCCTATGCCGGTTTTATGCACAAATGGCCGGTTTCGGGGTAAATGTGCGGGAATGTGTCAAAGGACATGTACCTGTTTTACGCACAACCGGCAATAATCATATATGTTATAATGCCCGTTATGGAACGCAAAGATATTAACGTAACACTTGTTGCACTCGGCTGCTCGAAAAATCTCGTTGACTGCGAGTGTATGTCAAAACTGCTCAAGGATGCCGGTTATAACGTAATCTCTGATATCTCGGATTCTGATGTGGCCGTCATCAATACCTGCGGTTTTATCGAGTCTGCCAAGACTGAAGCGATCAGCACCATCCTTGATGTTGCTGACTTCAAAGAACAGGGCAGACTTAAGTACATTGTTGCCACCGGATGCCTTGCCCAAAGATACGGCAGCGAGGTCCTGGATCAGCTCCCGGAAGTCGATGCGGTCTTAGGTACTGCGCACTATGGCGATATCGTTAATGTCGTTGACGGACTTATTAAGCAGGACAACCCCGAGGTGGAGTTAACTTCAGGTCTGGGCGGACTTTCGCACATGCTCGAGGACAGAGACATCTCGACTCCCGGCTATGCCTGGCTAAAGATAGGTGAGGGTTGCCTTCACCGCTGCGCTTTCTGTGCGATCCCTCTCATCAGGGGCACTTTCGTGTCCAGGGCGATGGAAGACATCATAGCAGAGGCCAAGGTCATTGCTTCCAAAGGCATCAAGGAGATAATCCTCGCAGCTCAGGATACTACCAACTACGGCATCGACCTCTACAAGAAGAAGTGCCTGCCCGAACTCCTGCGCAAACTGTCGGAGATAGACGGCATCGAGATGATAAGGGTAATGTACGGCTATATGGACGGCATGACAGACGAACTCATCGATGAGATGGCATCTAACCCCAAGATCACGCACTACTTTGACATCCCGATCCAGCACGGATGCGCGAAGATACTGAAGGCGATGTTCCGAAAGGACACGCCGGAGCTAATAACCGAGAGGCTTGCTGCCATAAGGGCAAAGATACCTGATGCCATCATCAGGACCACGGTCATGGTGGGTTTCCCGGGAGAGACGGAGGAGGATTTCGAAGAGCTCAAGGCGAACCTCGCGCGTTGGGAGTTCGACCGTCTGGGCTGCTTTATTTTCTCGCCTGAGGAGGGCACGAAAGCTTTCGACATGGAAGGCCAGGTGCCGGATGACGTAAAGCAGAGAAGGTATGAGGAGATCTACGCCCTCCAGCAGGAAATATCGTCAAAGGTAACAAAGAAGAGGCTTGGAACCACCGTAAAAGTTAATATTGTCTCAGTCTCTGATGATGGTATATTCTATATCGGCCGCAGTTACGGAGAATCTCCGGAAGTCGATCCGGTAATCTATGTGGCGGCGGAGAAAGGCGAACTTAATATCGGTGATATCGTTGATGTTAAGATCGTAGACTGTTCGGACGATTATGACATGACAGGAGTTACAGTATAATGAACCTTCCCAATAAACTCTCAGTCCTGAGGATAATCCTCGTGCCTGTCACGATGATATTCATGCTGCCTATTAATATATACGGATGGCAGCCCGAAGGCTGGAATGCATTCATCAACAGCAACGGCATGACTGTCGCAGCTGCCGTATTTATCATCGCATCACTGACCGACATGGCAGACGGTAAGATTGCAAGAAAGTACAATCTCATAACCGACCTCGGCAAGTTCTTAGACAGCCTTGCGGACAAGATCCTCGTTATAAGCATCATGCTCGCACTGGTCTGGCTCGGAAGGCTCTCGCCGATAATGGTCATGATCATCATCTTAAGGGAATTCGCGGTATCAGGTCTTAGAATGATCGCTGCTTCCAATGGCGAAGTCATCGCTGCCCGCATGATTGGTAAGGTAAAGACCGTTACCCAGATGGTCGCCATCATCTACATCATGTTCGAGCCGCTTCTTCTGAAGATCTTCGGCATGACATTCAACGGCTATCCGCTCGAGATCTCTGCGGTTACCATCATCGGTGACGTACTCTTCGGAATATGCGTCATCATGACCATCGTCTCTGGCATAGACTACCTTATCAAGGGCAAAAAGTACCTTAAAGGATAAAATACTTCGATAATCAAAATAATGCCTATTGACATTATCCGCACTTTAATATAAAAACAATCTGTAGGTTGATTTTAATCACGGAGGTAAATACACATGACAAACGAAGAACTCTTTAAGAGCATTAAGCAGATGATCGTAGACCAGCTTGGTGTTGATGAGGATACTATTACAGAGGATTCATCTTTCGTTGACGATCTCAACGCTGATTCTCTTGACATGGTAGAGCTCGTCATGGCTATGGAGCAGGAATTCGATATCGAGATCCCTGACGATGTTGCCGAGAAGGTTGCTACGGTTAAGGACGCTGTTGAGTACGTTCAGAACCTGATGGAGGGCTGATATCAGTCCCTGCATATAAACTGCAAACTGTGGCTGAATGTGTAGTTTTACGCATTCAGCCTTTTTATTAAATCTATGGCTGCTGACTATTCGGAATTTGAGAAGGCTCTGGGATACGAGTTCAAGGACAAGGCTGTGCTGGAGGAAGCTTTCACGCACACGACCTTTGTTTTCGAGCGCGGCGGCGGACATTGGGAGTCCAACCAGAGGCTGGAGTTTATAGGAGACTCCGTAATCGACCTTGTTGTCGGCTGCGAGCTCTATAAGATGAAGCCTCAGGAAGGCGAGGGTTATTTGTCCAAGACGAGAGCGATCGTCGTCTGCGAGAGATCCTTTGCCGAGGCCTCGCGCAGGCTCGAAATGGGAAAATATCTCCTGCTCGGCAAGGGCGAGGAGCAAACGGGAGGCGCCGATAAGGATTCAACCCTTGCGGATTGTTTCGAGGCGGTCATGGCTGCAGTTTACTATGACGGAGGATATGAAGCCGCGAAATCTTGTATCCTGAAAATTCTTTCCGACACCATCGACAAGGCGGTCCGCGGAGAGATCTTCCTGGATTACAAGAGCAGGCTGCTCGAACTTGCACAGGTCAAGGGCAGGCAGCACGTTATTAAGTTCAATGTCACGGACGAGAGGGGACCGGCGCACGCAAGGGAGTTCGACGTCGAGATATATGCGGACGATTCGTTCCTTGCAAAAGCCACAGGCAGGAGCAAGAGAGACGCCGAGCAGAAGTGCGCTCAGGAAGCAATCGAGAAGTACCTCATGCTTTTCCCCGAGAAGTGATATAATTAGTCGGTATTTTTAACTAAAGGATTAATTAATGTTTCTAAAGAAGTTGGAGCTCCAGGGATTCAAATCGTTCCCTGACTATACCGTTATCAAGTTCGAGAAGGGCCTTACGGCCGTTGTCGGACCTAACGGCAGCGGGAAATCCAACATAACGGACGCGGTAAGGTGGGTATTAGGCGAACAGAGCGTCAAGTCCCTTCGCGGCGGCAAGATGGAAGACGTCATCTTCGGCGGTACTGCCGCACGAAAGCCGATGAACTATTCCGAAGTTACGATCACGTTCGATAATTCCGATAAATACCTTGATTACGATTTCCCTGAGATACAGGTAACCAGAAGGCTTTACCGTTCCGGAGAGTCCGAATACAGCATCAATAAGGTCAACTGCAGGCTCAAGGACATAACCACGCTCTTCCTGGACACAGGTCTCGGTAAGGACGGTTATTCCATTGTCGGACAGGGAAGGGTCGATGATATCCTCTCGCCCAAATCCGAGGACAGACGCCGCGTAATCGAGGAAGCATCCGGTATCGTTAAGTACAAGGTTCGTAAGGACGAGGCAGAGCGCAAGCTCAATTCGACCGAGCAGAACCTCTTAAGGATCAACGATGTACTTAATGAGCTCAACGAACGCAAGGGACCTCTCGAAGAGCAGGCCGGCAAGGCGCGCGATTACCACAAGACATACGAAGAACTCAAAGAGCTTGAGATCTCTTTGCTGGTACATAAGATCACCGAAGCTGAAGAGCAGATCGGCGGTTCTGCCGCTGTAAAAGAACAGCTCGAGAAAGAGATCGCCGAGCGTCAAGACGCTTTCCTGTCACTCCGCCAGGAAAACAAGGCTGAGATGGACGAGAGCGAGAACCTCGAGAACGAGATAGAAGACAACAGACAGTTCCTGTCAGACCTCACCGAGAAAGAGCACGATCTCATTACGGAGCAGAAGGTCTCTGCCGAGCGTAAGAACCAGGCTGAAGCCAAGATCAAAGAGTCGGAAGCAGCAAACGCTGATGCCGAGAAGCAGAAGCAGGAATTCGCAGACCAGATCAAGGAATACAACGAGAAAGCCGACAGGCTCTTGGTCGAGGCAAACGAAGCAAAGTCAAAGGCTGAGGCCGTATCCGAAGAGCAGAAGGAACTCTACAAGACTTTTGAAGAATCAGAGCTGAGCAGAAAGAATCTGAGCAGCGCCGTTGATAAGAAGACTTCAGAACTCTTCGACGTCAGAAGAAAAGTGTCCGAAGGCAAGACCCGTATCGAGGGCATGGAAGCCAGGATAACCGAACTGTCCGAGCAGAGACTCAATGCCGCCGGCAACCTTGAGGCACTTGAAGGCGAACTCGAAGCCAAGGACAGAAACCGCCTCGACATGAAGCAGAAGAAAGGCGAAGTCCTTTCCGATATCGATAAACGCAACAAGAAACTCGAAGAATTAAGGGGCAAGCAGGTCGAGCTCAGTCAGTTCTTCGATGAGCACAACAGAAAGCTTTCCGCAGATGAGGCAAGGCTCAAGACTTTGAAGGACTTGGAGCGCCGCAAGGAAGGCTATCAGGAGTCCGTAAGAAGGCTCGTGCAGGAGGCCGAGAACGACGGCAGCGTCAAGAGGCGCATCGTCGGTATCTTAGGCGACCTCATCACAACTGACACCAAGTATCAGACCGCCATCGAGATCGCTCTCGGCAACGGCATTCATAATGTAGTAACCAAGACTGAAGAAGATGCTTCCAGGCTTATCGGTTTTCTTAAGGACAATAAGCTCGGCAGAGTTACGTTCCTGCCCATCGAGAACATCAAGCCGCGTGATCTGGAGCAGTCGCTGCAGGACAAGGCAATGGGCGAGGACGGCTACATCGGCATGGCATCCGAACTCGTCAAGTGCGACAAGGAACTTGAGGATATCGTATCGAACCTTCTCGGAAGGATAATCGTATCCGATACGCTCGATTCCGCAAGACGCATTGCATCACGCATCAACCATAACGCGAAAGTAATCTCCCTGTCAGGAGACTCCGTCAACCCCGGCGGTTCGCTTACCGGCGGAAGCGTCAAGAAGTCCGGTGTGGGCATCCTCGGAAGGGCCAAGGAGATAGATACTCTTACCAAGTCTATCGCAAGCCTCGAAGAGAAGCTTGCCAATTCCGAAGAATCACGTCAGGAAGTCGACGACGGCATCGGTACTCTGAAGCGCGAACTCGAGATGCTCGGCGAACAGCTTAAGTTCTATACGCTTGAAGAAGTCAAGGCCGAGAACGAATACGCGAATACCGAAGAGAAACTCAAGACTGCAAAAGAAGATTCCGCAAGCTTCGATGAGAATATCAGCACGATCTCCAAGGATAAGATCAGGCTCGAAGAAGACATAGATGAGCTTGTACGAATAGAATCCGAGATCGAGGACGAACTTGCCGACTTCAAAGACAGCATCGAAGAGAGCGACGCAAAGACCAAGGAATTCAACGATAAGCTCAATGCACTTCGTGAGAAGGAAGCAGAGTTCGTCTCGCTTACCGACAGGAAGATCGCGGAGCGTAACGGAGTGCTCAATCTGGCAGACCATATCAAAGGGCAGATCAAGCAGACAGATACGGCAATCGAGAATAAGAAAGCCGAGATGGAAGAGACGCGTAATCTTATTGCCCAGATCGACAAAGAGATCGATTCTTTCGATAAAGAGATCGAGAAAGTCCACGCTGAAGAGAAGGTCTATGAGGACAAGATCGCGCAGCTTTCCGCAAGAAGGGATGAGGTCAACGTTAAGCTTGCTTCATTCTCCGACAGACTTTCCGATGCTACGAATGCGATCAACGAGCTTCAGAATAAGCTTAATAATCTCGTTGCAAAATACGACAGGTATTTCACCGAGATAGACATCGATAAGAACAAGCTTTGGGAAGACTATGAAGTCACTTATGACAATGTCAGGGAATCCGCGAAGCCCGTCGAGAAACCGGGTGAGCAGGCAAAGCAGATCACTTCGCTCAAGAATAAGATCAAGCAGATCGGCCCCGTTAATCTGGGTGCCATTGATGAGTTCAAGGAACTGTCCGAGAGACTCGACTTCATGAACTCACAGCGTGAGGATATCGAGAATGCCAAGAAGGATCTCGAGAAACTCATCGCAGAACTCATCGCCGAGATGGAGACTCAGTTCAGCGAGCACTTCAAGATAATCAACGAGAACTTCAAGCAGGTATTCGTCGACCTCTTCGGCGGCGGTACAGCAGAGATCGTGCTTGACGGAGACGACGTTCTTAATTGCAATATCGAGATCAAGGCCATGCCTCCCGGAAAGACGCTTAAGACACTGTCGCTTCTCTCCGGCGGTGAGAAATGTCTTACGGCAATCGCATTGCTGTTTGCCATCCTTGAACTCAAGCCTTCTCCGTTCGTAATCCTGGACGAGGTCGAGGCGGCATTAGACGATGCAAACATCGTAAGGTTTACCGACTTCTTAAAGCGCTACAGCAAGAAGACACAATTCATGGTTGTCACGCACCGTAAGGGTACGATGGAAGCCTGCGACCAGATCTACGGCGTCACGATGGCTGAGCGCGGTATATCTAAGATCCTTTCAATGGAGCTTGACTGATGGGCATATTCGAAAGATTCAAAGAAGGCCTTGCCAACACACGCAACTTCTTCAGCAGCGGTTTTACGAGACTTGCTGCCGGAAGCGGACATTTCGACGAGGATATGCTCGATGAACTCGAGGAGCTCCTGGTACGTGCAGACTGCGGTTTCCAGGCTTCCGAAGAGATAATCGACCAGGTTAAGGCGGACATCAAGAAGACCGGCGATGACAGCAAAGAGGCTGTCTACGCTTCGGTAAAGCGCAAGATGCTGGATATCCTCGGCACGAAACAGGTCTATGAACCAGAGCAGGGCAGACTCAACATCCTTCTCATGATCGGCGTCAACGGTACGGGCAAGACCACTACTTCGGGCAAGCTCGCACTCAGATATAAAAAACAGGGCAAGAAGGTCATCCTTGCTGCCGCAGACACTTTCCGTGCGGCTGCCGTCGAACAGCTTAAGGCTTGGGGAGAGAGGACCGACACTACGGTCATCTCACAAGGTTCGGACGGAGCGGATCCCGCGGCTGTCGTTTTCGACGCGGTGCATGCCGCAACAGCGCGTAAGGCGGATGTCCTCATCATCGATACTGCAGGAAGACTTCACAACAAGAAGAACCTAATGGATGAGCTGTCCAAGATCAGAAGGATCATCGTTAGAGAGGCTCCCGATGCTTCGCTCAAGTCCATGCTCATCATCGATGCCACAACAGGTCAGAATGCTGTGCTCCAGGCGGAAGCATTCTCTGAAGCTGCAGAACTCGACTACATCGGCATCACCAAACTCGACGGAAGCGCGAAAGGCGGCGTCGCCATCGCAGTCGCTTATAACACAGGCAAACCTGTCGTGCTTGCAGGCCTTGGCGAGGGTGAAGAGGATCTGGTCGATTTTGATCCCGACATATTCATCGATTCACTGACGGAAGAGTAAATTTAATCAAGTAACATAATTACTGACGGTCCGCATAAACGGGCCGTTTTGTTTACTCAGAGAAAAATGGTACGAATGGGTGATAGTTTTTGATCTTAGGGATTTGTAGAATCACAGTATCAACTTCAGGAGGAGCTTCAGATGGGATTTTTCAGTAATTTATTCGGAAAGCAGACATGCTGCCTTTGCGGTGCCGAGTGCGGCCCGATGAGCAGAGAGAAGATCAAGAATAAGGAATACGTTTGCAACGACTGCAAGAAAAAGTGCAGCAGCTTTGTAAGAGTATCCGAGATGGATAAAGAGACAGTCCAGGAGCATATCGCTTTCATGGAGAAGAGAGAGAAGATCTATCAGGAGATCCTGCTTAACTCCAAGGTACAGCGTTTCGAGAGCAAGAAGAAGGACAAGGGGTTCTACTTCTACGATGATCACGGATTTGTCGTTATCGAGAACAAGAAGGCCGGAGTCACAAAGCTCAATCACGAGGTCATAAGATATGACGAGATCGACAGTTATGAGCTCTATACAGAGATGAATGAACCGACAGAACCCGGTAAGCCCAAGACTTTCAAGGAAGACGGCGTTCTCATCAGACTTGTAAACGCAAAGCCGGGCGTTCAGCTCTCAACAGATACCAAGAACAAGGGTGCTCACGCATATCCTTACAACACAAGAGACATCAAGATCTGCCTGAGGACATCCGAGAAGGATACCCAGTATGCAGATAATGTAATATCGCATCTTAACTATATCTTCGGCGTTTATGACAACCAGCACGCTCTCTTCAGTTTCGGCATGAGCAAGCAGGAGAAGAGGGAACTCCAGGCTCAGGTCGACATGGCAAAACTCATGGGCAGTGCTATCAAGTCTGCAGTAAGCGGCGAGGAAGATACAGAGAAGCTTCAGGCACAGATGGAGCAGGCACAGGCTTCCACGGCAGCTGCAGAGTCCAGTGGTCTTTCCGCATACTCTGCAAAGGCTGATGCGGCTGAAGCACAGGTCAGCTAAGCTTTTAATTCTATCCTTCTTCGGCAGGGTGGAATGGACTAAGGACACCGGGGTGACAGTATTGGGTGGCTGTCACCCCACTTTTTTTGCTGAGTTTTATTACGGAAAGATAATGTTTGCAAATGGCACTATTTGCAGGTTCCGTTTTTATCTAATATAACGAGATGATTTGATTGCCAAAGAATATGTTTATCTGTATAATCTTTGCGGTAAATTCCAAATCAAAGTTTATATTTAATAAGGAGGAACCATAGTCATGCCTTTAACGACTTCCTGGTTAATCGTACTCGGCGTAGTTGTGCTTGCACTCATCTACGTTGCGTTCAATTACTTCCGTATTAAGAAGATGCCTGAAGGAACACCTGAGATGATCGAACTCTCCGGTATCATCCGTTCCGGTGCGCAGACATTCCTTAAGACGGAGTACAAGAGCATCGCCATCGTGGTAGGTGTTGTTGCCGTTATCTTCACACTCTTTGTTGAGAAGACATCTGGTATCACATTCCTCATGGGCGCACTTATGAGCTCTATCGTTTGCGTTCTCGGTATGCAGAGCGCTACATACGCTAACGTTCGTACATCGAACAAGGCAAGAGAGAGCCTTTCGATCGGTGAGACCGTTAAGGTTGCACTTTGCGGCGGTTCCATCAGCGGCCTTGCAGTTCAGGGCTTCGGTATGCTGGGACTTCTCGCAGTTCTCCTTTGTTTCGGCGGCGTAAAGCATGATGCAGAGAGCACAGGCCTTATCGCAGGTCTTACATGCAATCCCTACATCATGAGAATATCCACATATTCTCTCGGCTGCTCCATCGTTGCTATGTTCAACCGTGTTGCAGGCGGTAACTACACAAAGGCTGCTGATATCTCTTCAGATATCCTCGGTAAGCTCAGACACGACCTGCCTGAAGACGACTCAAGAATCCCTAACACGATCGCAGACTTCATCGGTGATAACGTTAACGATATCGCAGGTAACTGCTCAGACCTCCTTGAGTCTTTCGTTGCTACAATGTCCGCTTCCATCATGATCGCTGTTACTCTCTATCAGACACACGGCGGTAAGGTTGCTGATACAACATTCGATGCTACGATCCTTTTCCCGATCATCCTCGCAGGCTGCGGCCTTGTCGGATGCCTTATCGGTCTGGGTCTCGCTAACATCAAGAAGATGGGTGACAATCCGTCAAGAGAGCTCGACCTCTCCACATGGATCTCCGCAGGCTGCACAGTTGTTTTCGGCGGCGTTGCTTCCTACCTGATCTTCAACAGTGTTCCTCTTTATGATGATTTCAAGCTCGGCTGGGCTTCCCCCTGGGTTTCTTCCGTAATGGGTATCGTTGCAGGTATCGCAATCGGTATCATCACAGAGTACTACACATCCACAGATCACAAGCCTACTCAGAAGCTTGCTGAGATGTGCACAGAGGGTGAGGCTTTCGTTGTTACAAAGGGTGACGCTGTCGGTTCAAGATCAGTTCTTCTCCCTGTACTCGTTATCATCATCGCTTTGATCGTATCAGGTATCATCGGCGGTTCTTACGGTATCGCAATTTCCGCTCTCGGTATGCTCGCATTCGTTGGTGCTACAGTTTCCATCGATGCTTTCGGTCCTATCGCAGATAATGCAGGCGGTCTTGCAGAAGCTTGCCACCTCGCACCTGACGTTCGTAAGATCACAGATAAGCTCGACGCAGTTGGTAATACAACAGCTGCTATCGGTAAGGGCTTCGCTATCGGTTCTGCTGCATTCGCTACAGTATCCCTCATCATGGCATACGTAGGCAGCTATTCCGGTGATGTTGCAGTTCCTGTACTTAACTTCGCTACATTCTTCGTAGTTGCAGGTGGTATCCTCGGTGGTGCTCTTGTTGAATACTTCAGCGCTATCCTTACAGATAACACAATCGACGCAGCTAAGATCATGGCTGATGTCGGTGACAAGCAGATGACACAGGAAGTACTTGAAGGTAAGGCTAAGCCTGACTACAACATGATGATCGCTATGGCTGCTAAGGAAGCTATCCGCAGAATGGTAGTTCCTTCAGTTCTCGCTCTCCTCATTCCTGTAATCGGCGGCTTCCTCCTCGGACCTGAGTTCGTAGGCGGTATCCTCGTTGGTGCTACTATCGTTGCTATCCCGAGAGCTATCTTCATGGGTAACTCCGGTGGTGCATTCGACAACGCTAAGAAGTACATTGAGCAGGGCATGCTCAAGGGTCACGCAAAGGGATCTCCTGCACACAAGGCAGCTGTTACCGGTGATACGATCGGTGATACACGTAAGGACGTTGTAGGCGTTGCTCTGGACATCTTCATCAAGCTCATGTCCACAGTTGCAAACACAATTACTCCTATCATCAGCAGATATCACATCTTCAAGTAATA
>JAILMZ010000087.1 GCA_024692105.1 Saccharofermentans sp. | reverse complement strand
AGAGAATTCGTGGAAAACAAAGTCACCTTCATCCTCGATCGCGTCGATCCTGTCAGCGATAGAATCCCGGCTGTCGATATCTTCTAGCATCTCTAGTAAAAGATCAGATTGCCTGTAAAGTAATTCAGACAGTGTGACAGCTTGGTCAAACAGGAATTCTCGTTCTTCACCGGTCATTATGATGCCTCCTGGAAAAGCATTATAGATATAATAATTTTATCAGAAAAAAGCACCCGCCACATAGGCGGGTGCCATTGTTTACTCTTTATTGATTATTAGAGTGCGGAAACCTTTGTTCCTGCAACTGCCTCTTCTGTGCTCTCAACAACGAGATCAACAGACTTAGGTGTGCAAACGAATGTTGTCTTAACGGGAGTAGGCTCTACTCTGCCGCCGAGAGAATAAACACCGCCGCTGATGTAGTCAACTACACGCTGGTTCTTGTCTGTGTTTGTAAGGTTGCAGATTACGATATGACCTTCACGGATGTGATCGAGAACGATCTGGCTTGTTCTGATGTCATAGGGTGTAAGCATGATGACTGTTGCATTATGCTGAACTACCGGAGTAGTAACTGCGGGAGCGGGCTCTGCTGCGACGAATGCGCTTGCCTCAGGCTGATAGGGCTCAGCGGCTACATAAGTCTCCTCGCTCTCTTCATATGAATCATATGACTGCTGCTCGTCATCATAGTACTCTTCTTCTTCTACAGGTGCGAACATGCTGCCGAAAAAATTCTTAACGTTAAAACTGCCCATTATTGTTTCCTCCTTAAATTTTGCCCGACCAAGGACATCTGTAAAACATAAATGCATCTTAACTATCTTTTACAAGTGGCTCAATACTTTTGGGCAAAGTGACATAAGACAGTAACTTAAACGGGGTTTATATTACAAAATGTAACGAAAAATGACTTTTTCAGCGTATCAATGTTACACAGACATATATTCGGCACGGTTACCGAATATGGCTGTACCGACTCTGATATGCGTTGCGCCTTCTAATATGGCGCTCCTGTAATCCTGGCTCATTCCCATGGAAAGGACATTCCATTCAGGCGTACCTACATAAGAAGAAAGGTCTTCAAAGATCGCCCTTGTCCTGGCGAACACTTCCCTCGCTTCTCCTTCATATGTCTGTATCGGAGCCATTGTCATGAGACCGCACATGGTTACATTAGGCATGCGCATTATGTGATCTATTGCAGGTCTGAGCTCGTGCGGAGCGAACCCGTGCTTGGACTCTTCACCGGACACATTGGCCTGAAGAAGTATGTTGGTCGTAACATTGTTACCCAAAGATCTCTTGGATATCTCTTCTGCCAGTTCTATCGTGTTGACCGAATGGATGAGAGATGTCTTTCCGATGATATATTTGACCTTATTCTTCTGAAGCGTACCTATGAGATGCCAGTTGCAGTCCATTCCCAAAGAACTGAATCTCTCGATCTTGGGGACCATCTCCTGGACCCTGTTCTCACCCAGATCCTTAAGACCTGCAACGCAGGCTGCCTCGGCGTAGCTTACGGGAAATACTTTTGACACTCCGATGAGAGTGACATCATTTACGTCTCTTCCGGCTTCCCTGCAGCAGTCGGCAATGGATTCCCTTACGGCTGCGAGGCGAACCTTTATGCTGCTTAATATCTCCTCATCGTAATCGTATTCCATGTCAACCGACCTTATCGCCCGGAGCGACCGTCTCAGGATTGGAGATGATGACTGTCTTGCTGTTAGGGATCTTGCTGTCTCCGACAGGCTCGATGATCGCGAACTCACGGTCATGGTCCGTAACGATTACCCTGTACTCTTCAACGAAGCCCTGAGTGTTGACATAGATCGTAGCGATGCCGCTGTAGTTGGTGCACTCGACCGATGTAACCGTGCTGCCCAGACCCGTGGAAGTGTCTACGAGTGTGAGGGTATAGCCTTCGGTGTAAAGTTTCGAGAGCTTGAAGAGGTTCTTGTACTCGCTCATGGTCGAGAACGCGACAATGACTCCGCCGTCAGACGTGGATTCTGCGTGTATCACGGTGCATGCGGACACGGTGGTGTTCTCCTGCTCTATGATCTCGCCTGTTGTCTCATCCACCTTTGTCTCGGGTACGACACTGATGTTGAAGATCGAGCCCTCGGCGAAAGCATCAGCCGACACGCCGCTGTCAGATGCGAAATACAGACAGAAAGCAGGTGTGCCTTCAGGTGCATACACGGCACCCACAAGGCTTGAAGAAGATACTCTCATGCCGTTCGTCTCACTGATGACGATCTCGATGTCGACAGTCCTCATGTCAAGGAGATCCTCGACGCATCTTGTGGTCTTGAATGTGATGAGCATTCCGCCGGCGTCGCTCTCGCAGCGGACAACTTCGCAGTTATCTATCGCAAGACCTTCCGAACGGACGTTGATGTCATGAAGAGTTCCTACGGCGAAATCCGTAATGGCAGCATCGTCAACCGAGAGATATACCGTCAGGTACTGGCTCTCGTTCTGGGCAAGTCTTACGACAGGCTCGCCTGCTTCGATGCTGAGGTCTGAAGTGATCGCACCGGAAGAAGAATTAATATAATTTTTTACTTCACTTATATCCATGGTAAGGAATGAATCATATACAAGGATCTCTTCAAGGCCGTCGAGTCTGAACGAAGCGATACCGGGGTGGTCTGCAAAGATCTTGCTCGCACCTGCTTCGAGCTGGTTCTCGTATACCTTCTCGTCATCTGTCAGAACGGAGATCCTCTCGTCATCGAAATCGATGTTGGACAGCTCGTCTTCACGTTCATCCAGGATAACGTTGATGGACGAGGAATACGAAGCCTGATTGCTCAAGTTGCCCGTCATCGAATCCAAGCGCACGGAATCGATTATCGCTGACAGGTTCTTATTATAATTCGAATATATAGTCTCGGCCTCGCTGACACCGCCTGCGGTGATGATCTCCTGCTGGACATCGGATATCTGTGACTGTACGTTACGCAGGTCGGATACAACGCCCTGCATGTCTGCGGGAACGACGATGGCAAGTTCCTGCTGCTTTGCAACGCGCGAACCTTCCGTAATGGAAGTAACGAGTTCGCCGCCGGTCGTGGACGTGATCACCGTCTCGTCTCTAACGATAAGCGCCTTTGCACCGATCGTGTGCTCGACAGTACCTGTGGTAACGAATGAGAACACCGGCTTTTCTGCAATATAGTCATAGAGATGGTGGATAACGAATGCCAGGACCAGAAGGCCTGCGATGACTGTTACCGTACCGAGGAATCCGTTCCTCAAGGCTCTGCTCTTTGCACTCTTGTGCGCGGTGCCCTTGCCCTTCTTAACGGCGCTCTTGTTCTCGATCTTTGCCTGCTCTTTCTTGAGCTTGCGTTCATTCTCAAGTGCCAGTTTCTTTTCCTTGGCCGCCTTCTTCTGTGCCTTAAGTCTCTTGATGTCTTCCTTGGACTTGGGGGAAGCGGGTGCTGCCTGAGGTCTCTTGCCTGCAGAAGGCTTGCCCTGCAGTCTTCCCTGAGATTTTCCCTTAACTGCGCCAGAAGGTCTTGCACCTGCGCCGGGCATCGGTCTTGCCGAGGGTTTGCCTGCGATCTGTGCAGGCTTCTGAGGCTTGCTTCCGGAAGGCATGCCGGGTGCGGGTTTCTTGCCAGGAGTCTTCTTGCCTATGGCTCTTTTACGCGCAGCATCCTTACCATCGGGTCTTTTACCCGAAGGCTTGGGTCCGTTTCCGGCCGGTTGCTGTTTGTTGTACCACTGTTTGTCGTCAGCCATTCTGATGTACCAATGCAAGCATGCAAGCAAGCTTTACCTGTTCTTTTACGAGACCGCCCTGCATATATGCGATGTAAGGCGGCTTTATCGGACCGTCGCAAGAGAGCTCCGTTGTCGCTCCCTGTACGAAAGCGCCTGCAGCCATTATAACCTTATCTTCGTATCCGGGCATATCCCAGGGCTCCGGTGTAACAAAAGAATCAACCGGTGCGCATGACTGGATCGCTTTGCAGAACTTCTCCATCTTCGCGCTGTCCCTGAAAGTAAGTGTCTGTACTATGTCTCCTCTGAGGTCTTCAGCGGCAGGACTCGTCTCGACGCCTGCAAGTTCAAAAAGCTTCGCTGCAAAAACCGCGCCCTTGAGGCACTCTCCTACGCACTGCGGAGCCGTGAACAGACCTCTTGCGATCATGCTGTTGAATCCCAACGTGGGTCCTACTTCGCTTCCGAGACCGGGAGTCGTAATATGACGGGCTGCATTCTCGACAAGGTCTTCCCTGCCTGCGATGTATCCGCCTGTCTTGCAGATTCCGCCGCCCGGATTCTTGATGAGAGAACCTGCAATGATATCGGCACCTGCCTGTGTAGGCTCGGTCTTCTCCGTGAACTCACCATAGCAGTTGTCGACTGCGACGATCACATCGGGCTTAACGCTCTTTGCAGCCTCGGAGATCTTAGCGATATCACTGCACAGAAGAGATCTTCTGCCTGTATAACCTCTGGACTTCTGTATGAATACGAGCTTGGTCTTATCAGTTATCGCGTTCTTGATCGCTTCGATATCAGGATCGCCTGAAGGAAGCAGTTCAACTTCTTTGTAAGTTACTCCGAAAGCTACGAGCGACATATCGTTCGCACCGCTTCCGATGCCGACCGTGGACATAAGGGTATCGTAAGGCCTGCCCGTAACGGAGAGCATCTCGTCACCGGGTCTCAGGCACGCCCAGAGCATGGATGACACTGACTGCGTACCCGAGCTAATCTGAACTCTCACATAAGCCTTCTCGGCACCCATGGCACGCGCGAAGATCCTCTCGATCCTCTCTCTTCCGATATCGTCATAACCGTAACCTGTGGTCTGGCCCATGTGAGTATCGGAAAACTGCTCAGCACGGAACGCCTCAAGCACCTTGAGTTCATTGTGTGTGACTATGTCATCGATGGAATCGTAAACTGATCTAAGGCTCTCTTCAGCTTCGGATGCGATCGCAAGTATATCGGAGCTTACGCCATACTCAGAATAATTCTCTAAGATGCTTTCCAAGATATCCCGGCCTTCCCTGTTTCCAAAAATTAAACAGAATAATTATAACATAAAGAGCCGTTATTCAATCACTTATAGAACGCGAGCCCGAGTGCCTTCGGAACGCATGTAAACTCGACTCTCCTGCCCGAGAAATCCTCGCCGTCGTAGTTGCCGTTGAGGTCTTTGTCACCCGTAGCCTCGACCGAGAGCGATGTCACCTGGAACGTGTCCACGTTCATGAGGCCGACATGCTTGCCCTTGGCGTATTTCGAGATAAGGAAGATGGCACGTCCGAGGCCTACATCTTCTACCGAGCAGATGTCTAACAGGCCGTCGTCGACCCTTGCACCGGGAGCCGGGCAGAAACCGTTGCCGTAGTACGAGCCGTTGCAGACGCTGATGAGCGTATAGCGTGAGAACTCGGAATCCATGGGTTTGCCGTCGCCCCTTGAGGCGTGATACTTAAAGTCAAAGCCGCGGTTGCCGAACAGGGCGCCCACAGCAGATGTCGCATATGCAGTCTTTCTGACGAGAGCTGACTTGGGGTGCTTGAGGACCTTTGTCTTGGCACTGAGCTGTACTTCCGTATCGAGACCTATAGAAGCCACATTGTTGCACCATGCGCTGCATTCGGGAATGACATTGCCTTCCGCATCAAAGGATTCAACTCTGATGAGATCTATCGGCTTGATATCGTAATCGTCCTTGATGAGCTCGCTCACGCAATACTCGCAGGAGTTCCTGTGCTGTTCGCTCATCACGCTCCTCGCGAAATCATTGCCGGTACCCATCGGCACCACCGCCATGGGAACATCCGTGCCCGCAAGGACATTTGCTATCTCGTGGACCGTACCGTCACCGCCGCATGCAACGATGAGAACGTTGCCGTCCGCACCGTCTGATATCTTCTTTGCAAGTTCTGTTGCATGACCTGCGTGGTCCGTATAGTAGAACTCGCACTCGCTCTTGTGATGCTCGGAGAAACCTGCGACCGCCGCCTTGAACGTCTCAAGGTCACCGGAATCGGAACGGCTGTTGACGATAAATACTTTTCTCATAAGGTGTTACCCGTTGTCAGGTCATATACCAGATCGACTACTCCTCCGATGTCCTTTATGCCGTCCAAAGCCTCATCGGAGATCTTGATGTTGTATGCTTCTTCCAGATCGATAACGAACTCATAGAGCTGGAGGGAATCAAACGGCAGACCGGAATCGATACCGAGATCTTCGGGGATATCCTCGGGAGACATCTCGAGCGTACCGGACAGGATCTTTAAGACATCATCATAGATCTTCTTTTTGATTGCTTCAGGATCTGTCATCATGCCTTCTCCTTATTCTTCTTGTCTTTGGCCACCTCCATGGCGGTCTTTCTGACATCTTCGGTGTTGTCGTATCTTTTGAGCTGCTGCTCTATGTAAGTATCCACTTCCCTGACAAGGTTGAGTATGTGTTCCCTGTCTTCCGGCTGATAACCTTCAAGGATGTGCTTGGCGAGAACCCTATGGAACTTGGAGTTCATCCTGCACGCGAGCTTGCCGTTCCTCGTAAGGCTTATCCTTACCACGCGCTTGTCTTTGGTATCGCGCTGTCTGATGACATAACCCTTCTTGACCAGCCTGTCTATCGCAACGGTAAGAGTACCTGTGGTAATACCCAGATCTTCCGCAGTCTTGGTCATCGTGCGGGATTCATAAGGACCGATTGCCGTAAGCGTGTGCATCTCTGCTATGGAAAGATCGGAAAAATACCCTGCCTGCAGGGACTTCTCTTCCGTTAACACCACATTCTCAAAAATCCGGACCAGCGCTTCGGACATCAACTCTTCATCTCTGGGCACCCTCGGTCCTCCTGTACTTTGATTATCAAACATTTTACACCAATACAATCTTTACGGCAAATATGCCGCACGCCTTTCCTACCACTAATCCGCGCAAAAGTGTATACTGTTTTGAGAACAAGGAGGTGTCCCCATGGAACTCAAAGAATCAGGCGAGATGTATCTTGAAACAATCTATATCCTTTCGAATGAACTCGAAAACGTCAGGTCGCTTGACGTTGCCAGATACATGAAGTTTTCCAAGCCCAGCGTATCCCGCGCAATGGGACTTCTCCGCAATTCCAGATACATAGCCGTTGATGAGAAAGGCTATATCTCCCTCACTAACTCCGGTCTTGAGATCGCAGAGAAGATCTATGAGAGACATGTTGTACTGACCAAGCTCCTCACAGACATCGGAGTAAGCCCTGAGACTGCCTCCGAGGATGCCTGCAGGATCGAGCATGTCATTAGTGACGAGTCTTTCGAGGCGATCAAATCCCACCTGCCGAAGCAGGGCAAGAAGAGCAAGTCCAAGAAGTGAT
>JAILMZ010000074.1 GCA_024692105.1 Saccharofermentans sp. | reverse complement strand
CCGTGCCTCAAGGATGGTCTCTCTTGCTTCCTTCAGGAGATTTGTCCTGGCATCTATCGTGGAATCACCTTCCCGGAAGAGCTTTACATACTCTATTAGCATCTCCACAGGCATTCCCGCATCTCGAAAGCAGATCGCATTCTCTACCCAGGCAATGTCTTCTTCCCTGTAATCCCTAATGCCGCCGGCCGTTCTCGTTACCGGCGGTATGACTCCGACACGCTCATAGTAACGCAGCGTATCCGCGGTAATGTCGTACTTCTCGCATACTTCTTTTATAGTCATTGCCGGCACCTCCCGTCACGTTTTCTGTTAGCTGATACTTACATTCTACAACTTGGAGTTAACTCCAAGTCAAGGGTAAATTCTCGTGATGAATATCAATTTTCAGACAACAAAAAAGCGGCCCGAAGGACCGCTCTTCAACAGCATGTTATAACTCTTTACTGAGTTTCTTTGCTCTTGGTCTCCCAGAGCTTTTCGATGTTGTAGTTGGCTCTCTCCTCGGGATGGAAGATGTGTACGACGACATCCTTGTAGTCTACGAGTATCCAGCGGTCGCCGGATCTGCCTTCAACGTGATCGGCCATTATCTCATAGTCTCTCTTGAGGACGAACTCAACCTCGTCTGCGAGTGCTTTGATCTGTGTTGTGGAATTACCGCTGCAGATAACGAAATAATCCGCAAGCGTCGTCTTGCCCGTTACGTCTATTGTCTCGATATCGATTCCCTTCTTTGAATCAAGTATCTCTACGATCTTTTCAGCCAGTTCTTTGCTTTCCATTAAGTTCTCCTTTGGGTTTTCAATCATTATACATTACATCCCGAGCTCACGCATCAGATCCTGCGTTGCCGGATGTATATCTCTTCCCTGTTTTACGAATTTGTCGCGCACTGCACTTACGGTCATGCGGAGTGCTTCGTCCAAGTCCTTTTCGGCAGCGATACGAATGTCCGTGAGGTCAGTATATGTCCTTGCAGGTTCGATCTTGTCTGCGACGTAGACGATCTTCTCGAGCAGCGTCATGCCACCCCTGCCGGTCGTATGATAGCAGATGGCATCAAGTATATCTTTGTCTTCGATGCCCATAACCTTCTTCGCAAATGCAGCACCCGCGGGTGAATGCAGAATTTTCTTCTCTGTGAAGACATCACCTGCGTATTCACGCGCAAGACTCCTCTGCTCATCAATATCGAGTTCTTTGGCGCAGTCGTGTATCGCGCCTGCGATCAAAGCCTTGTCCTTGTCAGCGCCGTGGACTTCTGCAAGATGTGCGGAAAGTATGCCGACGTTAAGCGTGTGCAGGAGCCTCTTCTCACCGAGGTATTTATACATCAGTACGGAATAGTCGAAGAATTGCTTCTTAGCCTCGTCGCTGACGCCTTCGAGCCTTGTGTTCTCAGAATACAGATCGTGTGTCTTAATGAAGTCCAGTACAGGTTCAGGGCACATGTCGAATCTGTCGTCTCTTACGATACCCGAAGACGAGCACTCGATGCCGTCGAGCCTGAATGTCTCGATATTGCCTCCGAGGTTCTTCTTGATAGACCTCGAGCATGCTTCGATATCAGTATCGTCGCCCGGCCTTGCTGCAACGAGCAGCGTAACATAATCAAGTATCTCGCCGGGCTTATACCACGTCTCAAAAGTTGCAAGTGTATCCGATCCCATAAGCCAGAAGAAAGTGTGCTCTCCGGAAGCCTTCTTGGACTTGACGCCGTTATCTTCGAGGAACTTGCAGATATATGAGCGGTCAGTAAGAGCCTTAAGCGTGAGCACGGTATAAGACACGCCCTCGATGCCGAACTCGACATCGCTGGTATAGACGTTCTTTAACCCGAGGGATTCCACCGTATCCTTGACCATGTAATAACGGTAAGGTGCGGGAAGTATCGAAGTATATCTCTTGAAGGAATTGCACACGGAAGGGACCGCTATGACACAGTCCACAATGCCGCTCTTAAGGGCGCTCTTGATCATCGCGAGATGACCGCTGTGGAATGGGTCGAACGAACCTCCGTATACACCTATCCTCATGTCAAGCCTTGAGTGTCCTTCCTATGTCGTGGCGGAAATGCATGTCCTGGAACGAGATCTTGGCAACGCCTTCGTAAGCGCCGTCGATTGCCTCATCAAGAGTGTCTGCCTCATCGTATACGCAAAGTACGCGGCCTCCGCTCGTAACGAGCTTGCCGTCCTTAAGCGCAGTACCTGCCTGGAATACGAGCTTGCCGCAGGTGTCGATGCCTGTGATCTCGTAGCCTTTCGCATAGCTCTGCGGATATCCGCCGGAAGCCATTACGACTACGCAGGAGCACTTATTCTTCCACTTGAAGTCTACCTTGTCGAGTGTGCCGTCGATGCATGCATCAACGATATCGAGAAGGCTGTTCTCGAGGAGCGGGAGCACTGCCTGTGCCTCGGGGTCGCCGAAACGCGCGTTGTACTCTACTACCTTCGGACCTTCGGGTGTGAGTATGAGTCCGAAATATATAACACCCTTGAACGGTCTCCCCTCTGCCTTGAGAGCTTCGACCGTGGGAGTGATGATCTCATTCTGGATGCGTGCCTTGAGTTTGTCAGTCATGTCAGCACCGGGTGTGACTGCGCCCATGCCGCCCGTGTTAAGGCCTTCGTCATGATCGTAAGCTCTCTTGTGGTCTCTTGAAGAGATCATTGGAACGCATGTCTCGCCGTCAGCGAAAGCAAGTACAGTAAGCTCCGGACCTGTCATGCACTCTTCAATGACGACTGTGGAGCCGGCATTGCCGAACTTCTTATCTTCCATCATGTCCCTTACTGCCTGCTTGGCCTCATCAAGATTCTGCGCGATGATTACGCCCTTGCCGAGTGCAAGACCGTCGCACTTGATTACGATGGGCATCGGCTGAGTCTCGAGATAATCGAGAGCTGCCTGCTCTTCCGTGAAGATCTCATATCTGGCAGTCGGAATGGAATACTTCTTCATGAGCTGCTTGGAGAAAGCCTTGGATCCTTCGATGATGGCAGCGTTTGCCTTGGGGCCGAAACTTCTGAGGCCTGCCTCTTCCATCTTATCTACCATGCCCATTGCGAGCGGATCGTCGGGTGCGACGAAGACCAGGTCAAACTGCTCTTTTTTCGCATACTCGACCATGCCCTCGATGTCTGTTGCCTTTATGTCAACGCATGTGGCGATGGATGCGATGCCGCCGTTGCCCGGTGCACAGTAAAGATCCGTTACCCTCGGATCCTGCTTAAGCTTCCAGCATATAACGTGCTCTCTTCCGCCGCCGCCTACTACTAATACCTTCATGTCATGTCCTCCGTTATCTCAGGATATGGAACCACTTTGAGCCGTCAATGCCTGCACATATCTTTTCCGCATCAGCGTGAGATATGGAATCTACCATGACTGCATCTTCACCAAGCTGGACAGGTGCATATCCGTCGAATGCTTTCATTAATTCATCTGCCTTGGAATCCAGTCTTACGAGGATATCAGCCTTGACGTCGCCGTAAGCCGCGATCTTATCTGAAGTCTCCTTCCAGAGCCTGGGTTCAAGAGGCTTGCCGCCTGTTACGGCAACCTGCAGGATGTCTCCGAAAACAGCAGACGCCGTAGGCATCGTGCCTGCGCCTTGGCCGTAATACATGGACACGCCTAATGCGTTACCGTCTACCATGACCGCATTGAACACGCTGTTTACTGAAGACAAAAGATTCGTGCGGGATACATATGTCGGAGCGACATACGCGATCGCGCCGTTCTCTTTATTCTCGAAGTATGCGATGAGCTTGAGCTCGGCCTGCGCCTTATCCTCGAAATCGATATCATCCAGAGTAAGCTTGGATATGCCTTCAGCATGGATATCATCGGGAGCGACATAATTGCCTTCAAGTGCGATCGTGGACAGGATCGAGAGCTTTCTCTGAGCATCGATACCTTCGACGTCAGCCGTGGGATCTGCTTCGGCATAACCGTTCTCCTGCGCCTGCTTCAAGGCTTCCTCATAGGAGATACCCTCGTCCTTCATGGCTGAGAGGATATAGTTTGTAGTGCCGTTGACGATACCTGCGATCCTAACGATCTTGTTAGCGGCAAGGTCTCTGTAGAGGGGCTGGATTATCGGGATGCCGCCGCCTACTGCTGCTTCGTAAAGATATGTGCATCCGTTGTCTGCTGCGAGCTTAAGGAGCTCGACGCCGTGCGTGGAAACGAGTTCCTTATTGGATGTTACGACGGAGATACCCTTGGAAAGAGCTCTCTTTGTATACTCATAAGCGATCCGGGCGCCGCCGATGGTCTCGATGACGACCTGAAGATCAGGATCTTCGAACACATCGTCAGCGTTGTGTGTTACAAGGTCTGCGAACGGGCTGTCCGGAAAATCAACGATGTCCAGGACGTGCTTGAGCACAATGTCCTTGCCGGACTTTGCCTTGATGGAATCCCTGTTCATCGCAAGGATATCCGCAACTCCGGAACCGACTGTTCCAAAACCAAGTATTGCAATATTAACTGCCATGTCTACCCTCCGTTATTCACGACTCAGGACTGTGCACTTGCGCACGCCTGCGAGCTTGCCGATATCATTCATTACCTCATCGAGTGATCCGTACATCGAGATGGTGTCGATGGAGATCGAGATGTCAGCAAGTCCGTTGATCGGAATATTCTGATTTATTGTAAGTATGTTTGCGCGTGATTCGGCGATTATCTTTATGATCGAAGATAAGATGCCCTGGAAGTTCTCGACTGAAATCAGTATCGTAACCTTCCTTCCGGACGCTGCCTCATAGAACGGCATTACCGAATCCTTGTACTTGTAGTAAGCACTTCTCGACAGTCCGGTCTTGCGGACCGCTTCATTGATAGAAGCTGATTCTCCGGTATTGATCCTCTGCTTGACCTCCATGACTTTGATGAAAACTTCAGGCAGAACGCGTTTATCGACCAGATAGTATTCGGGAGTCTCTTTAGCCACAGTCACGGACCTCTTTCCTGTCAGGATTTGCCGCCTTGGTGTCTACCTGTGGCGGACACTTGTACGCGCCCGAAAATATTAACATCAAACAGTCAATTTTTCAACCATCGCGCGAAGCGCTCTGCCCCTGTGGCTTATGGAGTTTTTGACCACCGGATCCATCTGCGCCGTGGTCATTCCGAACTCGGGCACATAGAATATCGGATCGTATCCGAAACCGTTCTCTCCCTTGGGCTCTTCGTGCAGCACGCCCTCGACTTCTCCGCGCACCGTAAACGAGCTTCCGTCGGGCCTTACGACCGCTATCGCGCACACGAACTTAGCCGTCCTCTTCTCCTCGGGGACATCGGCGAGCATCTCGAAGATCTTCTTGAACTTTTCTTCGTATGTCGAGTTCTCTCCGCAGAACCTTGCAGAGTATATTCCGGGCGCGCCGTCCAATGCATCGATGCAGATGCCGGAATCGTCAGCCATGACATATTCTCCGCAGAGGCTATGAACCGCACTTGCCTTGATAAGAGCATTTTCTTCGAATGTCTTTCCGTCTTCCACTATATCGGGATTAAATCCTGCCTGCTTCATGGAAACCGCTTCAAAACCGGTTCCTTCCAGGATCTCATCTATCTCTCTTACCTTGTCTTCATTGCCTGTCGCTACGATCAGTCTCATAACGTCCTCCTGTTACATAAGCCTCCAGGCCTTGGGATACAGGTTCTTTATGGTGGAACCCGATATCTTGCCCAGTCCCAGAGGGTAATCATCAACACCTATCACGACATAACCGGAATTCTTTATGCCTTCAAATCCCGACGAGCTTATCGTCTCACCCTTCATATATCTCGTGACACGCTCATCATCAGCTTTAAGCCCGATGTACGAATCCTTCCTTACGATCTTCGGATCAAGGCTTATCGCAATGCTGTTGGAAGGCGAGAACAAAGTCTTGCCGGAAGTAACCCTTATATCGCCGATATAAAGGCCTGTCTTAACTATCTTGAGGCGGCCGAATAACTTCTCGTCGAAAGGTATCCTGAACACGCCCGTGCCGTGTATCGTAAGCGGCAGGTCGGTCATGCATCCCGCCCCGTCTCCGAGGAGTTCTTCGAGGAAGGTTTTTGCAAGTTCAATGCCCTTTCGTTCGGTAGCCTTGAGCTTATCCTTTGAAGGCATTCCGGGCGCAGTCGCTTCTCTTGTTCCTGCCTTTTTGATGTGCACGCAGAAGTGTCCGTCGCCTTTTGCAAGATGCGGAAGTATCCTCATAGAACCCGGCAGAGAAGAACCCTCTCCGTTATGCCATACGCCCTTTATCTCGGGATGCGCGATCACCTCATATCCGGGGTGTCTGTCCATGAACCTTCTTATCTGCTCTTCGTTCTCTTCTTCGCAGAACGTGCATGTCGAATAGACGATTTCTCCGCCGTCTTTAAGGCATATGTGCGCAGCTTCGAGGATCGACTCCTGGACGGGAACGATCTTCGAAGGACCGTAGTCTTCGTAACTCTTTATTGCCTGGTGATCTCTTCTGAACATGCCCTCGCCCGAGCACGGAGCATCTATCAGGATCTTGTCGAAGAATCCGGGAAGCGCCGATGCGATGTTCTCGGGTGTCTCGTTGAGGATGATGGAATTGGATATACCCGAGCGCTCGATGTTTCTAAGGAGCGCCTTCGACCTCTCGTAACTTATCTCGTTTGCAACGAGCAGGCCCTGGCCTTTAAGGTCCTCACCTATCCTGCACGCCTTGCCTCCGGGAGCAGCGCACAGATCCATTATTATCTCTCCGGGCTTTGCAGCAAGCACTTCCGCAGGAAGCATCGCAGACGGCTCCTGAGGGTAGTACGCACCTGCATGGTAGTACGGATTGCGGTTGCCGAAATCTTCCGAAACATAGTATCCGCAGGAACACCACTCGACCTTGTCGGTCTTCTCGCCTATAGAGGCAAGTATCTGCTCACGGGATGCTGCATCAGTCTTGGATTCAGAGAACCTTATGCCCTTATATCCGGGCTCGTCAAAGCTTTCCCAGAAACCTTCTTTGGGAATCTCGCTATGTCGGCCGAAGAAGCCATCCATCTCTGTCAGGAACTTATCGGGAAATCTCATAGTTCAAGGAACTTGCAGCACTCGTACGCGATGCGCTTGATGACATCGGTATCAAACGGTGATCCGATACCTGCCCTCTTTATGAGGTTAAGGAATGTATCAGATCCGCCTGCTGCGCAAAGGAGATTGTATTTATCAAGAGCGGAACCCATATCCTGCTTTGACTCGTCCCAGAGCTCTAACGCGCAGATCTGAGACAGGCAGTAATCGATATAGTAGAACGGAGTCGTGAAGATGTGATCCTTCTTCATCCATGCTCCGCCCATCGCGTGGAACGGTTCATCCTCGTACTTAATGAAAGGCTGGTACTTCTCTTCCAATGCCTTCCAGACAGCGTGACGCTCATCGGGCGTCATGTCGGGATTGTCGTATATCGTGTGCTGGAACTCGTCTACCATGCAGCCGTAAGGAAGGAACAGCATTCCCTCCGTCATGTGCATTTCGCAGTATGAGGAAGCCTTGTCGCCGTAGAAGATGTCCATGTACGGATATGACATGTATTCCATCGAGGTCGAGTGGATCTCGCATGTCTCGAGCGTCGGTGAAAGGCACTCGACAAAGGGAGACGACTCTGCACTCTGGATTGCAGCATATGCGTGGCCGCCTTCGTGTACTACAGTCGCGACATCGTCGAAAGTGCCGTTGCCGTTCATGAAGATGTACGGTATGCCGTAGTCTTCAAGGTAGAGGCAGTAGCCGCCGGTGGATTTGTTCGGGCGTGACAGAAGGTCCGTAAAGCCGTGTTTCGAGAGCAGGTCGAAGAAGCTCGGATCCTTGCCGAACATCTTGCGGAAGTACTCGCCTGCAGCCTGCTCGTATGTATCCTTCTTGACCTTCGGAACAGGGTTGCCTTTCTTGAAGAGGCACGGCAGGTCGTAGAACTTGAGCTCGTCAACGCCGAGTCTTTCCTGCTGGAGCTTTCTAATCTGTGTTGTGATCGGAACGATGTATGTGAGGATATCTTTCCTGAATGCCTCGACATCGGCCCTTGTATAGTCGTAGCGCTCCATCCTCTTGTAGCCGAGTTCGGTGAAGCTTTGGTAGCCGAGCTTTCTAGCGGCCTGCGTCCTGACCTTTACCATGTCGTCGTAGATGCGGTCGAAGGTCTCTTTCCTGCTCATGTAGTAATCGTCCAAAGCCTTGTGTGCGGCCTTGCGCGTGTTCCTGTCAGTGGACTGCAGATAAGGCTGAAGCAGGCTCAGGTTGAGTTTCTTTCCTGCGAATTCGATCTCAGCCTCCGACTGGAGCTGACCGTATTCACTCTCGAGGGATGCTTCCTCTGCAAGTTCGTCCAAGATCTCCTTGGAGATCGTCTCTCTTGTGTTCTGCGCCTTGCGGAAGATCATGTCACCGTACTTTTCCCTTATCTGGTCAGCTGCGGGACAAGTAAGCAGCGTGGACAGTACCGCGGATGAGAGTTCCGATACCATAGCGATATTCTCGTCGAAGAAATCGTTCTCCGCAGTATAGAACTCATCTGAAGTATCGAGGTCGTGAAGCACCGTGCAGAGCGCGTACGCGGTATCGAAACTGCTTACCGCATCCTCGTATTCGTTCATGGCTTCCATCGCCAGATCAACGGTCTTGGCAGTCATGAGACGGAGCCTGACATCCTTTACCAGTTCGGTAAAAGCTTCTATGTCAGGCCTTACATATTTGATGGTCTTAAAATCAGGCAAACCCTTCTGTTCGTCACCCATCTTTTTCTCCTTACATCTTCTCGACTACATCGATTCCGAGGAGGCCGAGGCCGGACTTCAGCGTGTCGCAGACAGCCTCGCAGAGCGCGAGTCTTGCCTTCTTGACGTCTTCGCTGTCGGCATTGAGGATGCTCGAGTTGTTATAGAACCTGTTGAAGTTTCTTGCGATCACGGAGACCTGCTTTGCAACGACAAAAGGCTCATATGAGGATGCCGCTCTCTTTACGGAATCCTTGAAGTCGGAAAGCGATCTGATGACCGCATATTCCTCGTCTTCAGTAAGGATCTTGAGCGCGTCGCCTGAAGAAGCTGCCAGGCCCTGGGCCTCTGCCTTCCTTAAGATCGACCTGATCCTTGCGTATGTATAGATGAGGTAAGGCGCGGTATCGCCTTCGAAATCAAGCATGTCATCCCAGTCAAAGAGGATGTCCTTCTCCCTGCCGGACTTGAGGTATGTGTAGATTACGGCACCGATGCCGACCTTCTCCGCGATCTCCTTGATCTCGGCGTCAGACATATCGTCGCCTCTCTCCTGCGCGTTCTTTCTGATGATCTCCTCTGTCTTCTCGACAGTTTTGTTAAGGAGGTCATCGAGAAGAACGATGTTGCCCTCACGTGTGGAGAATGCACTTCCGTCCTTGAACTTGAGCAGACCGAAACCTACATGCACGCAGTCATCTGCCCATTCAAAGCCTGCCTTCTTCAGAACTGCAAACACCTGCTTAAAGTGCAGCTGCTGCGGAAGGCCTACAACGTAGATATTCTTGTAGAAATCGAAATTCTCGTGTCTGTAGATAGCTGCAGCGAGGTCTCTTGATGCATAGATGGTCGTACCGTCGCTCTTTAAGATGATGCACGGAGGAAGTCCCTCGTCTTCGAGCATTACGACCTGCGCGCCCTCTGAAGGAGTGAGAAGTCCCTTGTCCCTGAGAAGGTCTACGACGGGAGGTATCCTTGAAGAATAGAAAGACTCACCGTTGTAGTTGTCGAACTTGACGCCCATTCTCTGATATGTCTTCTCGAAGACAGCGAGCGAGAGTTCCCTGAATCTCTTCCAGAGAGCGACCTCTTCTTCGCAGCCTTCCTCGAGTTTTCTGAAGTTGTCCCTTGCGGTATCTTCGAGCGTGGGATCCTTCTTTGCCTCATCGTGGAACTTGACATAGATCCTTGTAAGCTCGGAGATGGCATCTTCTTCCATAGCCTTCTCGTCGCCCCAGAGCCTGTATGCCGTGATGAGCTTACCGAACTGAGTGCCGTAGTCGCCAAGGTGGTTGAACCTGATGACGTTGTAGCCGAGCTTTGTGTAGATGTTTGCGATGGAGTTGCCGAGGATCGTGGTGAACGCGTGGCCTACGTGGAACGGTTTCGCGATGTTGGGGGAAGAATACTCGACGATGACATTCTTTCCTCCGCCCAGATCGTCCGTGCCGTAGCCCTCTCCTGCCGTGATGATCTCAGTGATCACGTCTTCTGCGAGGACCTCGCGGTCTACGAAGAAGTTTACGTAAGGACCGACGTTCTTTGCCGTAAGCGCGCCTGATACCAGATCGGGATCAGATGCGATGTCTGCTGCGATCATCGGGGGCGCCTTCCTTAATTCCTTTGCAAGCGTAAAGCAGGGGAATGCGTAATCGCCCATGTCGAGCTGGGGCGGGATCTCGATAAGGCCGTATACCTTCTCTTTGTCCAGTCCCGTTATCTTTGAGATATTTGTCGCGATAAGATCCTTATAATCCATGTGAACCTCCGTTAAGCGCTTTTTTAATGACTAAATATCTTAACATAACCTACGGGGTTATTGTGTTAATATCTTAACCAAAACAAATAAAGAGGATTTTCCTTATGAGATACATGGCAGCATCAGACATTCACGGCGACTTTACCTGGGCTTCGCGCGTCGTCGAAACCTTCGAAACGGAGCAGGCAGACCGCCTCATACTCCTGGGAGACATACTCTATCACGGTCCCCGCAATGACCTTCCCGCAGGCTACGCGCCCAAGAAGGTCATTCCCCTCCTTAACGGCATGAAAGATAAGATAATCGCCGTCAGGGGCAACTGCGACTCAGAGGTCGACCAGATGGTGCTAGATTTTCCGATAATGGATGATTACAAGATGATAGAATCCGGCGGTAAGGTTTTCGTGCTTACGCACGGTCACGTGTATATGCCCGGCAAGTTCCCGGAAGGCATGCCCGAAGGTGCGGTATTCCTTTCAGGCCACACGCATGTGGTAAAAGACGAGATAGTAGACGGCGTTCGCTGCATGAACCCGGGCTCGCCTTCGATACCCAAAGAAAACAGCGCCCCGTCTTACATCATCATCGATGACGGCGAAGCGCTGCTCAAAAAGTTCGATTAATCTAAGGGCAATTACAGATCGTAGTACATCTGATACTCCATCGGAGTAGGCATCGTGATGTGCTTTTTGAGATCTTCCTTCTTCTCCTTGATCCAGAGGTCGATGAGTTCCTGAGGGAACACTCCGCCTGCCTTGAGGAATTCGTTATCGTTCTTAAGTGCCTTGATGGCAGAACCAAGAGACTTGGGAAGGCTCTTGATCTTAGCCTTCTCTTCGTCAGAGAGCTTGTAGAGGTTGAAGTCATAAGGTCCGTTGCCGTCTTCGACAGGGTCGATCTTGTTCTTGATGCCGTCGAGGCCTGCCATCAGGATAGCGGCATAACAATAGTAAGGATTGCACGTAGCATCGGGGTTCCTGAGTTCGAATCTCTTCTTGTCGGGTGCCTTTGCATACGCGGGGATCCTTATGACAGAGCTTCTGTTTGCAGTCGCAAAACCGATCGTTACAGGAGCTTCGAAGCCCGGGATGAGCCTCTTGTAAGAGTTTGTGGAAGGATTGGAGAATGCGCAGATCGCACCGACGTGTCTTAAGACGCCACCGATGAAATAGAGCGCGGTCTGTGAAAGTCCCGAATAACCATTCTCATCGTAGAACACGGGCTTTCCGTCCTTGAACATCAGCATGTGAACGTGCATTCCCGAGCCTGCCTCGCCGTAGATGGGTTTGGGCATGAACGTTGCCGTCTTGCCTTCCATTATCGCTTCGTTCTTGATGATGTACTTTGTCAGCATCGTCTTGTCAGCCATCTCAGTCATCGGTGCGAACTCGACTTCGATCTCCATCTGGCCCGGGCCGCCGACTTCGTGGTGGTGATAACGCACGGGAATGCCCTGGTTTTCCATCAGCATCGTAACGCGGCTCCTGTAGTCATACTGGATATCCTGCGGAGGTGCGATGTGGTATCCGCCCTGATGAGGCGTGTTGAATCCTGTTGAACCTTCCATTCCGCTGTTCCAGAATGCTTCCTCCGCATCGATGCCGAAGAAGGACTCGCCGGGATTGTTTGCAAACTGCACGCTGTCGAAAACATAGAACTCGAACTCGGGTCCGAGCAGGAAAGTATCTGCTACGCCCAATTCCTTCATGTACTCTTCCGCGCGCTTGCAGACGTTACGCGGCTCCTGGTTGAAAGGCACGTTCTCATCCTTGCCGATGATCCTGACATCTCCGATCGTGGATAAAGTCTTGATCTCGCAGAAATCGTCAAGCGCCGCACTCTTAAGATCCGGGATGAATACCATGTCGCTCTTCTCGACGGGTGCAAAGCCGTAATTGCTGCCGTCGAAACCGATTCCCGCAGTCATGATGTCTTCGCTGAACCTGTCAGCAGGGATCGTCAGATGATGCCATCTGCCGTTGATGTCGATCATCCTGAAGTCGACCATCTTAACGTCATTGTCTTTGATGAAGTATTTTGCTTCTTCGAACGTCTTGAACATAAGAACCTCCCGGAATTAAAATATACTCAGATGGTATCATAAATATACCGAAAATATATCATAGCATCTGTTATAATACGCATTATGGAAAAGAAAAAAGATCGTTTTAACAAAACCGAGAAGAACCGCTGGACAGGCCTTACGCTGTCGCTCTGTCTCGCAATACTCTTCTACATGGCAGTATCCAACCTTGACGCTATAAAAGGTTCTTTCAATACAGCACTCGCCATCATGGCATCCGTTATCATCGGTGCAGTGATCGCCTTTATCGTCAATCCGCTTGCGATGATCTTCGACCGCAGGCTCAAAAAGCACTTTACCAAGCACCAGAGATGGTCGTGGGTCATCTCATCGGTAGCTGCTCTCGTGCTTGTATACGCACTCCTTCTCGGACTTATCGTAGTCATAGCTCCTATCCTGGTCGAGAACATCAAGACTTTCGTCACGGGAATAGATTCTTATATCGCACAGCTTAAGGCTCTGGTCATCTCGCTCGGCTTCTCATCCGACATCGAAGGCAAGATATTAGCCTTCATCGACGAACAGATCAGCGTCGACGGCGTCATCACCAAGTACATTACAGGTCCCAGCGGTGCCGGTGCTTCGAATCTTCTTAATTCCGCGAAAGATATCGGCGTTGCGCTGATGGACATCCTTATCGGCATAATCTTCTCGTTCTATTTCCTCATCGAGAAGACAAGGCTCACGGAAATCCTGGGAGAGTTCTTCTATCTGGTAATCCCTGACCGCCACTTCCCCAAGTTCAGCAATATCTGGCACAGATTCAATGCCATCTTCACGCGTTACATCATCTGCGAGCTCGTCGATGCTTTCGCTGTAAGCTTTGTAAACGCGATATTCATGCTCATCATGGGCATGCCTTACGTCGTGCTCATATCACTCATCGCAGGTCTTACGAACCTCGCTCCGACATTCGGTCCTTTTGCAGGCGCTGCCATCAACGCGATACTGCTCCTGCTCGTTGCACCTGAATACGTCATCCCGTTCCTGATCTTCACGCAGATCCTGCAGCTGATCGACGGTTATCTGTTCAAACCGAAGCTCTTCGGCGAAGCGCTCAGCGTTCCTCCGTTCCTCATCCTTACCTTCCTCGTTGTGGGCGGTAACCTCTGGGGCGTTCCGGGACTGCTCATCGCCATCCCTCTTGCAGCCATCATCTCTTACATCTACGATGAGATATTCATTCCCTGGCTCAGAGAGCGCAAGAAGGCAAAGAAGAACGAGGATAATGCGAAGCCTGCAGAAGAAGTTCCGGCTAAGAAGTAATTCCGATTACTTAGCTTTAAAGGCGCTTACCCTTACAGATACGTTTTCCTGAAGATTCCTGAAGAAGAACTGGTAATCGTATATGTGATACTCTCCTTCGCTGAACATGGAGAGCACCGGAGGGTATTCTTCTGCCGGGACATCCGTGACCTTAAGGCTTCCCCTCACCGGATCTATATAACACCCGGTAAACTCCGGGATCTCGTTTACTCCGCCCGAGTAGTCGGCAAAGCAAGCACCTAGATTGAGTTCTTTGCCTGCCACGGTTGAATCCGTCTGCCAGTTGAGCGGATTGATGGAGTATGTTTTCGTGCCGGCAGGTACTACCAGAGATGAAGTGACATCTTCCGCCTCGCAGTCGTAGGCGATTATCACGCCTGTATCGTTCTCGCCCTTGGCAGGCTTAAGATACGGCGCTTCCTTAATATCGTCTTCTGTGATCCTCCAGCCTATCGCATAGCAGGCAACGAGCACATTCTTAACCTCGGGGCAGTCACCAAACTCCTTAAGGAGCCGTATGGCCATATCCGCACCCTGCGAGAATCCTGCGATCACCAGAGGTCTTCCGTTGTTATCGTTCTGCATGTAATAGAGGAACGCATCACGGACGTCACCGTATGCTATCTCGAAATACTTCTCCGCCTCATCTGCCGGCATGTCATATACTTCAAGCGACACCTGCCTGTACACCGGCGCGTACAGAACACAGGTGCCGGAGTAGATATCCTTTTCCATGCTTAGAGTACTCTTATAAGAT
>JAILMZ010000068.1 GCA_024692105.1 Saccharofermentans sp. | reverse complement strand
ACACATGCCGGACTTCTCGCTCGGCGGGGACGGCTACTACGACTATTCCGCGATGAGCACTGCCAACGACTGCGGCAGAAGGATAATGCCGGGCGGCGACCTCAATGCCAAGTACCTCAGGTTCCTTGACATGATCGCAGAATTCTCGGGCAAGTGCATCGGCATCGACGGCGAGCCCATCCCCATGATCTTCCGCCCGTTCCATGAGTGCAACGGCAACTGGTTCTGGTGGGGGGCGGAATACTTGACGCCCGACGAGTACAAGAATCTCTTCCGCTACACGATAGACTATCTGTGCGGCGAGAGGGGCGTCAGGAACTTTGCTTTCTGCTATTCGCCGAACGGCCCGCTTACGGACAGGAGCGCTTACATCTCAAGATATCCCGGCGACGAGTATGTCGATATCGTCGGGCTCGACTACTATAACGACAATCCCAGGAGGGGAGACGGTTTCTTCAAGAGCCTCGCGTCTTCCCTGGACGAGCTCTACGAGGTCGCGCAGATACACGGCAAGATCCCGGCGCTGACAGAGACCGGATACCGCGCTCTTGAGACAAAGGAGGGCTACTTCGAAGGCCTCGCGCCGTCCGGCAATGCCAACCGCAAGTGGTTCACAGATGTGCTCTCGTGCCTTCAGGGTTCGGAAGGCGGCAGGAGGTGCGCGTATATGCTCATCTGGGCGAACTTCTCCGACCAGCAGTTCTGGCTGCCCTATGTCAAGGGTGAGTTCAGGCATGAGATGTGCGATAATCTCGAGGCTTTCGCGGCCGATCCGGGAGTCGTCATGGCGCCGGTGGAAGGTTTGACTTAAGAGGGGCTCTGCTTTAAAATCTTTGACATGCGGGTTTAACTCAGTTGGTAGAGTGTCAGCTTCCCAAGCTGAATGTCGCGAGTTCGAGCCTCGTAACCCGCTCCATTTTTGCAACATTTTTGACTCATTTTTAATATCACGCAGGGCTATAATAGGTTTTATCAAAGCATAAACAAAAGGGTGATTTCTATGACTTCAACAAAGATCATGAGAAGAGTATTCTCGATCGCGCTCGCGGTCATTGTAGTGTTCACCGGCCTTAAGCTGTTCCCCGAGAACGCTTCGGCTGATGTTCCTTACAAGCTGTCGGGTGTTGCTCATGTTCAGGACCAGGGCGATACGCCCGGCACTTTCGATTCGACCACGGGTGAGCTCGTGCTCGGTACGGAGGGCCTGTCCAGACGTCTCGAGAGCATTACGATCAATTTCGAGAACAACACGGGATATGAAGGTACCATCGAGTACAAGGTCCATGTCCAGGATATCGGCTGGATGGACTGGGTCGAGGCAGGCGGCGCTGCAGGCACCACAGGCAAGGCCAAGAGGCTTGAGGGCATCTATATGCAGCTCACAGGTGAACTTGCGAATCATTTCACGATAGAGTATTGGGTACACATTCAGGATTACGGCGATTCGCAGGGCTGGGTTGAAGAAGGAGAACTCGCGGGTACGACCGGCGAGTCCAAGCGACTTGAGAAGCTCCACGTAAGGATCGTCAGTATAGATGCGCCCGGTGCCACCCTTAAGTACAAGGTTCATGTTCAGGATTTTGGTTGGGAAAAGAAGTGGAAGGCTGATGGCGAGACATCAGGTACGAACGGCAAGGGAAAGAGACTTGAAGGTATCTATATCGACTATTGCGGCACCGAGTATTCGGGCGGCATTACATATTGCACACATGTTCAGGACATCGGATGGCAGGAATGGAAGAATGATGGGGAATTGTCCGGCACAACGGGGCAATCAAAACGGCTTGAAGGCATCAAGATAAAACTGACCGGCGATGTTGCTAATTATTACGATGTGTATTACAGGGTTCACTGCGAGTGTTTCGGCTGGCTTGGCTGGGCAAAGAACGGTGAGTTTGCTGGCACTGAAGGAATGGGCAAGAGGCTCGAGGCCATACAGATCATCCTCGTTGCAAAGGGCGGTGCCGCTCCAGGTGACCTGAATGGAGTCAAGAGCAACACAAAGGATTCTTCTTATCCCGGCGATGAGATCATCGTCTGCCTCGATGCAGGCCACATCGGAAAGTACAACCAGTGTCCTTCCGTCCCCGAGTACTATGAGTCCGACTTCACATGGAAGTTCCATCTCTACCTCAAGGAAGAACTCGAGAAATACGGCATCATCGTCGTACTGACCAGAAGCGACCAGTACGAGAGCCTGGGCGTTTACGAGCGAGGCCTGGCGGCTCAGGGCTGCGACCTGTTCATAAGCATCCACTCTGATGCGAGCAGCAATACCAAATACACCAATCCGAGCGCATACTGCTGTATCAACGGCACGGCAGACACCATTGGACTGCAGCTCGCGCAGACTATCTCAAAAGATATGGGCGTCGCTCCGGCTCAGCTCTACCACAGGGTAGGCGAGAACGGCGATTACTATGGTGTGCTCAGAGGCTGCTCCGCTGTCGGCGTACCGGGTGTCCTCCTCGAGCACAGCTTCTACACGAACCCAAATAGCGCGAAATGGATGCTCAACGACGACAACCTGAAGAAACTCGCACAGGACGAGGCACTCGTCATAGCACAGTACTTCGGACTGGCGTAAAGACAGAAATAAAAACAGCCGGCCTTCGGGTCGGCTGTTTTTTGTTGCCTGGAAATACAGGAAACGTTATCTCTTCCTTGCTGCGTCCATCTCTTCTTCGGTGATCTCGCCCGTGGCGATCATCTTGTCTATCCACAGCTGCATGGTGCCGGCAGTCATGGCAATGTCTGCGAGCGCGTC
>JAILMZ010000027.1 GCA_024692105.1 Saccharofermentans sp. | reverse complement strand
CTTGGTGTGCCACATCGGAGTGATCTCTTCCTCGTCAGAAGTGCTGGGCTTGAAATCGCCTGTGGCCGTGCCGATAAGAACGCATGAGCGCTCATTCGTGATGCCTACTCCCGAATAGCTCATCGGCAGTATCTCTTCTATTGTGTCGAGCTTGAGGCCCGTCTCTTCCCTGAGTTCTCTGGCTGCAGCCGTCTCGGGTGTCTCGCCCGGATCAATGAGTCCTGCGGGAAAATTGATCGCCACGCCTCCGACCGCCATGCGGAACTCATGGTTCAGGAGTATCTTGGTGTGGTCGGGCGAGTGGATTATGAGCACCACCGCATCGCACTTATCCGAGCGGATGCCGTCAAATCCCGTGATGTTGCCGTCTCTTGAGACCATCTCGTACACTTTCTCGTTGCCGAGAGCGGTCTTGTAAGTTGCATTGTAAAAATGGATGAACTTTCCGTCGTACTTCTTCTCTATACCTTTGAATTCCATATCTTCTTTCTTAACCCATCCTCTTCTTGATAATCTCCGGCGATGCGACCGAGTACCCGAAGAAACCGAGTTTGTCGCCCAGCAGGAAGTATTCGCCGTGATTGTACGCGACAAGTCTCGCATTATCAAGACACAGGCGGCCATTATCGTCTAATAGATACGAATCTGCCGTTATCGCCTCGATCTGGCCGATGAACATATCGTGAGAGCCCAGTTCCTGCACGCTCTTGACCGAGCAAGAGATAGATACCGGCGCTTCTTTGATCGCATAAGCATATTTCATGCCCTCTGCCTTAACGGGCGTTATCGAGCAGGCCTTGAACTTGTCTTCGTCCGCGCCGGACCTTACTCCGCAGTAATCGCATGCCTTGCAAAGCGACTTGGATACGAGGTTGACCACGAACTCGCCCGTCTCGGAGATGAGCTTGTGCGAGTGCCTGTTCTTCCTGATGCTGACGGATACCATCGGCGGCTCGGAATTGACCGTGCCTGCCCATGCGACCGTCATGATGTTCGGCCTCTCGGATTCTTTCGTCGGGTCCTTGCCTGCGCTGGATACCATTACCACCGGTACGGGGTTAAGTATGGTCGAGATGCCGACCTGCGTCTTATCGTGTTTCGCCATGTGTGATCATGCCTCCTTGGTAATAAGCGGTGTGACGGCGAAGAACGACTCGTGCAGCAGCAGGTAGTCCTTGATGTCCAGGCCTGCCGAGTAGCCGACCAGGTTGCCGTCCTTTCCGATGACCCTGTGACAGGGCACTATTATCGATATCGGGTTGTCGGAGCATGCCGCACCGACGGCCCTTGTTATCTTTCGTGCTTCGAAGCGGTTGCCTTCGCATAGTTTGAGCGCGATGTCCTCGTAGCTCGAGGTCGTGCCGTAAGGTATGGAAGTTAAGAGTTTCCAGACCTTGAGCTGGAACTCCGTGCCGCGCATGAACCTGTATCTGATGTCGAACGTCGCGCGCTTGTTGGCAAAGTACTCCGTGAGTTCGATGTATGCCTTGGCAAGTTCTGCCGGCAGGTACTCTAGCTGCTCTTCGTCCATGTCGTAGAGGTCACCCTCTGCCGCGCGAATGCCGCCGCCCCTTGCAAGGAATCCCAGGCTTGCCGCGACGTTATAGACGAACGGATCTTCTATCTTGGTGCCTGCGTGCATGAGCTTTACTTCATCGACATAGTCCCTTCCGCCCGTGATGACCGCAATGCCGCGCTCGAACGGAACGAAGCAGACATTGTATTCGGGATACTGGCATGCCGTAAGAGCGAACAGTCCCGCATCTTCGAATCCGCTGTCAGTCCTTATCTCGTCTCTTAATATGGCTTCCTGAATAAAACCATGCGCCGTGAGGAGTTCCTCTGTGACGGCATCGTCCGCCCTGCATACGCAGATGACTTTGTTGTAGTACTCGGATAAAAAGCAATACTTGAGGGTAGCATCCGTTATCTCGGACTTGATGTCCATATCAAGATCTTCGGTGAAGACGAACTCCATCTGCACCGTGCCCTTCTTTCTGTCGCGCTTGAAGAGCTTTACGACCGCGCGGATGTTCTCATCCTGGGCGATCAGCACGTCTGTGGTCTTTCCTGCGACAAATCCCCTGATGTCTTCTTCGACTACGGCCAAAGTGCCTGACATCAGGCCGCAAGAGCGCAGCTCCGAACTGTCGCCGATCCTTATCTTACGAAGATTAATTCCCGCCATAGCATGCCTCCGGATCGAACTGCTCACCGCTTCCAAAGTAACCTGCAAGATATTCGTATGTACTCTTATAGAGTTTGTTGTCGTAGCCTGCCGGACAATAGACCGCATTGTCCATTATCTGGCTGTACACGTAAGCTTCGTCTCCGAAGATCTCGTCTTCGCAGACTTCGTCCCAGAGGCCCTGGTCTCTTATGACAGGAAGATATCCCGACATCTCTTCGACGCGGTATATAAGCATCTGTGCGTCCTTGTCGTACGTGATGAACTCGGCGAACTCTGCAGCGAACTCCTTGTCCTCCGATGCCTCTGCCACGCAGAGGCAGTAAGGCTCGAGGTAAGGCACGCCCGCATTGGTCGTGTCTGAGCAAGGAAGGCGCATGATGTACAGTTTGCCCGGGAAGTATTCGGACCATGCCGCGATGGAATCAGATGTGTCGAGCCAGACGGCTGCGCTCCTGCCGAAGACCGGGTCTGCTCCGCTTCCGTCGTAGTTGGCTGCAAGGCCCTGTGCATAGAGGCTGTCGATGTAGCCTATGGTCTTGTCGAGTGCGTCTGCTGCTATATTGTTGCTGTTCTTGTATTCATTGGCGAGCATGAACGAGTATGCCGCATCGCCGTCGAACGAGCCTCCGATGTAAGGCGCGAGCTTGTATGCCGAAGCAAAAGGAACGACTCCGCCCTCTTCGTTCTCGTCGTAGATGGCTTTGAGGTAATCCTGAAGTTCGGTCGTGGTGAACTTGGCCGTAAGAACGCCCGTCGAAGGCACATAGTCGCTGTTGCCGAGAAGGACTATCGCTGATGAATAGTGCGGGATGCCGTAGAACACGCCGTCTTCAGATGCGTACTGCAGTGCCTGGCTGTATATGAGAGATGTGTCCACATACGCAGAGTCTGCGATGTATTCGTTAAGAGAAGCGCTGTAGCCTGATTCATAGACTGATTTGCAGTCCTGTGCGAGGAACACGTCCGGCATGTCGCCTGCCGTATCCCAGCCCGAGATGCTGACCATGTCAGCGCCTTTGGAAGGCACTTCTGCGTTGGTTATGACGAAATCAGTGGATATGCCGTCTAATGTGGCAAGATCGATATCGGCTCCCGTGTAAGTACTGTCCCAGGTGCCTGATCTCTTCATGTAGAACATGGCCGACAGGTACTTGACCGTATCGTCAGAGTAAGGGAGTGCGACAGTTAAGGTCTTTACGGCCTTTGTCTCGGTCTCAGCCGGCGCCGTATCGGATATGGGTACGGACGCTTCTGCTTCACCCGGAAGTTCAGGGAACACTTCATCTTTCCGGGCGCATCCGGAGGCAATGAAGGTAAGGCTGAGAAAAGCCGCAATGAACGCCGTCTTCTTTGAATACACTTCCCTTTAACCTCCTGAATTTGATTATATCATTTATGTTATAATTATTTTCATAAATCATTTGGGGGCAAGAATCAGATGAATATCCTTATCACCGGCGGATGCGGGTTTTTGGGCAGCAACCTTGCTGCATACGGTATTAAGAACGGACACAATATTACAGTAATCGACAACTTATCAAGATTCGGTTCAAACAACAATCTCGAATGGCTCCGTTCATTAGGCGAATTTACTTACATCCACGGTGATACACGTAACAAGGAAGATGTCGAGCGCGTTATCGCGGCAAATCATTTTGATGCCATCTTCCAGCTCGCAGGACAGGTTGCAATGACGACATCCATCGAGTACCCCTACAAAGATTTCCAGACCAACGTCATGGGTACGATGCATGTCCTGGAGGGCGTGCGCAAGTACTCTCCCGAGACGACGGTCATCTTCTCTTCTTCCAACAAAGTTTATGGCGACCTCGAGCAGTATCACTATACCGAGGGCGAGAAGAGATATACATGCGACGAGTATCCGAACGGATTTGATGAGAGCGTGCCTCTCGACTTCCATTCACCTTACGGATGTTCCAAGGGTGCGGCAGATCAGTACATGCTCGACTATCACCGTATCTTCGGTCTCAAGACCATCGTATTCAGACATTCTTCCATGTACGGCGGAAGACAGTTCTCGACTTATGACCAGGGCTGGATCGGCTGGTTCTGCCAGAAGGCGATCGAACTCAAGAATGATCCCAATGCTAAGCCCTTCACCATCTCCGGCAACGGTAAGCAGGTCAGGGACGTCCTCTATGCAGACGACATGGTCGCTCTTTACTATGCGGCAGCGCAGAATTCCGATGTCATGGCCGGCAAGGCGTACAACATCGGCGGCGGCATCTCGCAGTCACTGTCCCTGCTGGAGCTTTTCGACGTGCTGAATTCCAAGTTAGACATCACCATGAAGTTTGAGCAGCTCCCCCCGAGGATCTCCGACCAGAGAGTTTTCGTGGCGGATATTGCGCGTGTTAAGAACGATATCGGCTGGGAGCCGAAGGTCAGCGCAGACGAAGGCATCAGCAGGATGCTCGACTGGGAGAATTCCGGATCATGCTGAGTGTCTGCATCCCCTGCTACAAGGAAGCCGAGAACCTGGATATAATCCTGCCCAGACTGGTAAGCAGCCTGCGTGATATTGGAACGGAATCCGAGATTATCCTGATGGACACCATCGAGAAGATGGACAACGCGGAAGAAGTCTGCGCGAAGTATGCTGCAGAGTCTTTGCCCGTCAAGGTCAAATATATGCACAGAGAAGGCGGCAACCTCTACGGTGACGCCATAAGGACCATATTTGCCAAGGCACAGGGTGATTACATCATCATCATGGACGCCGACGGTTCGCACTCCCCCGAAGATGTCGTAAAGCTCTATAACACGATGATCGAAGGTTCTTACGATCTCGTCATCGGTTCGAGGTACATAAAGGGCGGCAAGACCGATAACCCGTTCATCCTCATATGGATGTCTTATATCCTGAACATCACCTACAGGCTGTTCTTCGGACTAAATGTCTATGACGTATCGGACAGCTTCAGAGTGTACAAGGCTGAGCTCGTTAGGGACCTGGACCTCAAGTGCGATAACTTCGATATCGTCGAAGAGATCCTGATCCTGATGAACATAAGAAGCAAACTGAACATCAAGGAAGTACCCATCGTATTCAACAAGAGAATGTACGGCGAGTCCAAGCGTGACCTCGTGAAGTTCATCTTCTCTTACATCGGTACGATATCCAAGCTTAAGAAGATCCAGAGAGCTGCGAAGAAGAAATGAAGATCATCATACTGGGAAGCACCGGCTATTTGGGCGGTAATATCGTTAAGAGGATGGTCGCTGACGGCCACGATGTTTTCTGCGTCGTAAGACAGACATCCGACCTGTCCAGGATCTGCCACCTCCCGGTCAAGTACATCATAAGCAGCGTGGACCAGATCGAGATCACGCTCAAGACTGAAAAGATTGACTGGATCATCAACGGTGTCTGCACATACAACCAGAACAGCAGGCTTTATGAGGACATGTTCCAGTCGAACCTCATCTTCCCTTTGAGCGTCATGAACCTAGCAATGAGATACGGAGTCGAGAATTTCGTTACTTTCGGTACCGGTCTTCCCGACGACTTTAACGTATATTCCTATACCAAGTCCAAACTTTCCGAGCTGGGCAGGTTCTTCAGCGGAAGATCCGAGATAAAGTTCTACGACCTTAAGCTCGAGATGTTCTACGGCGGAGACTTCGAGCCTGATTCGAGGTTCCTTAGGAGCACCATTAATAAGCTTTATAACAACGAGCAGATCCTGCTTACGTCAGGCGCGCAGAAACGTGACATTATCCGTGTTGAAGATGCTCTCGATATCCTGTCCGGCATCGTATCGGGCAATATCACATTTGAAGATCACTATAATCTCATTCCCGTGGGCACCGGCGAGAACCACTCGATAAGAGAGATCGTCGAGTTCCTCAAGGAGCAGACGGGATCTTCATCCGAACTCGTCTTCGGTGCGCGTCCCGACAGAGAAGGCGGCGAGCCCGATACACTGGCAGATATGTCCTGGTATACAGGAAGAGGTCTGTCTCTCAAATACGGTTACTTTGAAGGCTTGAAGAGCGCGGCGGAGTTGTATGGAAAAGAATAAGCTTAAGGTTGATAACAGCGGCATCACGGCTAAGCAGTGGATCATCTTCGCGGGCGCCTGCGTTGCCATGTTCTTCATCTATACCTTCGCCCTGTTCAACAACAACATCACATACGACTCGGTCTACGAGTATTTCCTCATCAAACATTCCTTTGCTGAGATGTGGCAGCTGATCCCCGAGGATTACAGCCCGCCGTTCTACTCGGTATCCCTCAAACTGTTTGCTTCCGTTTTCGGATATTCCCTGCCGGTATTAAGGTTCTTCTCGTATTTCGCTTTCGTGGGAATGATGTTCCTTGCGGTGTTCCCCGTGAAGAAGCTTTTCGGCGAGAAGGCGTCTTATGTCGCGACGGTCCTGCTCCTTACCTCGACTGTTAACTATGTGTATTCCGTAGACATCAGGCCCGCTACCTACGCATACTTCTTCTCGACCGCCGTCGTCATATACTCGATGCTCGCGCAGCTTGAGAACAAGACGCGCTACTATGTGATCCTCTGCATCTTCTCGGTGCTCGCGGTCTATACGCACTATGTATCTTTGATCTTCGCGTTTGTCATCTACCTCATCTGCATCGTGTACTGCCTGATAAAGAAGAACTTCAAGCAGATACTCAAGTATCTTGTTTGCGGAGTGGTGATCACGGTGTCCTATGCTCCCTGGCTCGTCGTTCTGCTCGGCCAGACAAAGAACGTGCAGGAGCATTTCTGGGTAGATCCCGACAATTCTTCCATCATCTCGGCGTTCCTTAACGTATTCATCAAGCCTTACAGAACATTCGACTTCGGCGATCTGTTCCTCATCGGTTTTGCCGTCTTGAGCATTACGATGATCGCGCTCGTCGTGATGATCTTAAAGCACAGGCTCGGCGACAACAAAGAGCGCCTCCTGCTGCTCTGGGCTGAGATCTTCATCCCGCTCATCGTCTTCCAGATAGTCATCGTAGATGTCTTCAAGATCCCCGCGCCCAGGTATTACTACATCTTCTCCGGCGCCGCTTTGATCGGCATCGCCGTGATCGCTTCGATCGCATTTGAAAAGAAGATAATCCTGATCCTGCTGGGCGTGCTGTGCGGAATCAACTGCGTAATGAACTGCATCCACATGTATAAGATTCGTAACGACGACTGCTACGAGAAACTGGTGGCCGATCTTAATGCTGCCGCACCCGAGGAAGGTCTTGTGTTCCTGCATAACCACGAGTACTCGATGGGTATCTTCTCGTATTACTTCCCAGATGCAGCGCACTTCATACATGATGATACGTATACCGTAATACGTGATTTCGACGTGTTCCCGACGAACATCCGCAATGTGGGCGATGCTTCCAACATCTGGAATTACGCGGATGAAGAGGTCTTCTTTGCGGTCGTATACTACCCGAACAGCATAATCGAGATCGAGGGCGACGGCATCTCCTACGATTGCGCATATGCCGACGAGTGCGAGTACAACAACGACTTCATCATCTTCCACTACCTCGCAGAGTGATCGTTGCTTGACAATAAACCGCCGAATGAGTATATTTTTATGGCACGCCAATGTGGCTCAGGGGTAGAGCAATTCACTCGTAATGAATAGGTCGTGGGTTCGATTCCCACCATTGGCTCCAGAAAGTGCAGGGCACCCTTGCTTGAGGGTGCTTTTTTTATGCCTTGCCCCAGCGGCGTAGTCTATTTCGTGGCGAAAGTGGCGGTTTTGGCCACGTTTTCGTGCAAATAAAGCCTTTTGTCGACTTTTCCGTGGCGAAAAAGCAGTAACTGGCCACGAAATAGTCGATGCCCGCTCCCCCGCACCCAAAAATGCCAATAACTGATCGTCACCCGTTCCGCTCGCTGATGTACAGACTGACGCGGTTATTGATCAGCTCGATAACATCATCAATGGACTTCTGATCTGCAAAATACGCCTGGATCTCCTCATACACGATTTTCTCGATTGCGGGGTCCAGCGATGCAGTGTCTTCGCAGCTCGCGATCATGGCCTCGAAGTCGTCGATCACGGACTCATCCAGGATCTTGGTGTTGGAGTTGTACATGATCAGTTCTTCAGAAGTGTAGTTCGCGTAATCCTTATCGACGGAAGTGTTATAGCGTTCGAGGAGGGTGGAAGAAGAGGCCTCGTAGGAGCTGATCCTGATGGGAATGCCGTCGGTGTATGTGCCGTACTCGGTCTGGATGTCCTCGGACAGGAGCGTC
>JAILMZ010000116.1 GCA_024692105.1 Saccharofermentans sp. | reverse complement strand
TCTTCCCTCGTCCTCTCGGATTTGGGGATCGGCGTGAAGAGCTTGATGTAGTGGAACATGAACATGGCAGAGCCGATGACCAGCAGCACCGACGTTACCGCCATCAGCGCCAGCGGGTCGTCCGTGAACTTGATTCCGATGAACGCGCCTCCCGCTTCGCCCAGCCTGCCGAAGATGATGCCAAAGGAACACAGGTATATCAGCGGCAGTCCCTTGTCAGATACCATGTCGGACAGATCGGCCACGATACCGAACCTGTACACGGCTAGGAAGCCGGTCATGAAATAGCATATGAAGAACACGATGGTCGTAACGCCGACCTTGGTCTGCAGCAGGATATAGAGCATTGGCGCGGTCATCGTGACGAGACAGCAGATCGAGCCGATCCTCTTGTCCCTGTTGTTGATCCAGGTCGCGGCGATGAGGCCCAGTGAATACGTGATCCTCAGGAGTTCTCCGCTCATCTCGAGCTCATCCATCTGCGCTATCGGGAAGTAGAACGCGACGCTCTGAACCGCCCAGGTTACCGCTATGAAGAAGAACGTCGCGATAAGCACGGGGTTCATGCCGCCCTTGTCGAGCCTGATGGTGCTTACGGGCTTTACCTCGCGTGCGGGATATACCGGGACCACAAACTGCCAGAGAATGCAGGCTGCCGCGGCCATCACGAAGTATAGTATCAGGGCATAGCCGCTCCTGACGAACTGTCCATCACAGATCAACGCAAGAAGCGCCGTTATTATCGGGGATACGGTATAGGATATGCCGAACGCCCACAGGCGCATGTCTTTGGGAACTGCCGTCACGATGAGCAGGAAGTACAGTCCCTGCGAGACGCCTTCGAGCACCGACGATATCACGAAAACAGCAGCCACCAGAGCCCCGTCCTCCGCCAAGAAAGCGGGTATCCCGGACAAGACTGTGAGCACTGCTATCACGGGGAAGAAGAATCTGCCGCCTGTGAACCTGACCTTCAGCCGGACAAGGACGGCGGCAAGGATCATGCCGACCGCCTGGGCGACATAGCAGATGCATTCAGCAAAGAGGTCTGCCGTCTCGGGCGCGAAATGATCCGTCATCCGGTAGATGCAGGAGAAGTACATTCCCGTTCCGCACGTAAATGTTAATGTTACGATTACGGTAACGAGGATAAGTTGTTTGATCCAAGAATTCCTCAATTCGGCACCCCCGTATTTCTAATAAATTATCACAAAGAATTGAGAATATGACAAATATCGCGAAAATGCCAGAAAGCTTGATTTTGAGGCTACCTACCCATAAACTACCCGTCCGTTTCACACTATGTAAACACTTTAGTCTCAAATCCGTAATCACGGGTTTCATTCTATAAATTAGTATCTGATTATAAGTTTCAATCCCCGGCATGCATCTGCCCATAAGGAGGTTATTATGAGACACCTGAGTTTTTCCCGAAGTACGAGTAAGCGATGGCAGAGACTGACTGCCTTCCTGACAGCAATAGCTTTGATCGCAGGTCTGCTCCCTCTGCAGGCCGTAACGGTTATGGCGGATCCAAATGATGTGAGTTTTGAATTTGAGGTCATAAATGATGATGACAATGATTATAATTCTCAAATTAAATTAGAGTATTTGAATAAATCCAATGAGTGGGTAGAACCTCAATATGATTCAACAGCTCAGAAATACACATTGCCTGGCGGAGCAGCTGATGACGAGGGCAATATCAACCTTAAATTCTCGTTTGTTAAGACTGACTCTAATGACAAGAGAGTCATAACCGGGTTCTCGGTTAAGATGAATGGAGTTGACTATAACGCCGTGGTTGATGATCTATTGTCTGGTGATTTTTGTGAATTAACAATTCCTTATCCGACAGGAGCTACAGTTACCGACTGCAAGATAAGAGTGTCTCTTCCAAACAATCTAATCTTCAACCAAGAAAACAAAGACAATGTGCCTTTCTATAAATTTGTTTTAAATAGAACTCTTGATTCATTGACACTACCAAACAATTCCAGACTCGAAATATATGGTGCTAATGTAAGCATTACCGGCGCACTTACGTTGGGATCCAATTCAGAACTGTTTATCATGGATGCACGCGATGATAATGGGCAGGTCACTTCAGTCGGAACCCTGTCCGCCGGAAGCATTGTGCCTTCTGAAAATTCCATGATTATGTTCGAAAGCAAAGCAAACATTCCCGCTAATATGGAACTATATTGGTTTGAAGGCGATGAACTTAAAGCAGTAACCGCAAATGAGATTCCAGATGAGTGGGGATGGTTTACTTTCATGTATACCAATGCCGGTAACAATGAGTATAAGTGGATTTATAGTGATCCGTTTGATCCGCAGAGTTATGGAATATTCATTGACGATACAATGCTCGGAGACACTACACTTCAGTACACTGTCCAGTACAGAATAAATGGTACGGACACTTGGTATCCTGTTGAGTTTCCTATGGACGATAGTGATCCTCTTAAGGCAAATATAAACAATGGTACGGTTACCATTGATGCGAACCAAAAAGGATTGAAAGAATTGTTCTTCAGATTGCCGGATAAGGAAAATCTGAATTGGGAAGGAGAAGGATACCCGAAGATAGATATCAAAATCACCATTCCTGATACGGCTCCAGATGCAAATGGTCTTAAGCTGATCAGTGCTGCACTGGGCGTCGAAGAAGATGGCGATAATAGAGTTGTATTTGTAGATGCTACCGGAGTCAAAAATAACGGTGTTTCTGTTATCTCAAATGGCACCAGAACAATAACTTATACTATAGAGAATATTGACGAAGGACCGCATGAATTCCATCTGGCTTACGATACCGGCTATTATGGTATTAAGTTGCGTGTTCCGTTCGCAGAAAACGCAGGAGAAAATGCCTGTGTTCTTTCATCAGACAAACAATCAGTAGTATTCAGTTGCTTTGATGGCAATAAAGCAACTGTTACCAACACGAGTACTATCTTCTATGAAATAGATCGTGACATGGTAACTCTCTGGTCGACATCTCCTGCTTTTAGTTTCACTGCAACACCCGCAGAGAAGTATACCGGCTATTTTTATTATGATGAGAATGGCATGATGGAATCAAGCAAGCTTTCATCCACAGCCTATACTGTCACGGTTGATTCGACCAGTTCTGTCTATGAGGCTGAACTGAATTTCGAGATAGGAAAACTAGAATTCAACGGTTTCACAACTATCAGCCCCGAACCACCCGCCTATGACGATAAGGATAGGGATAAAGTCTATGATCTCGAATCAAAGGCTTATACCTTAACTTATGAAGGCGGAACAGTTAAGGTTGAGTTGATTGGTGACAACAGCAACTGGTGTGGTTACAAAAAGACCGAAAACGATCCGATAGATGGAACAAGAACTACTTTCAAGATAGAAACAAAGGATCCTGTCAAACTCACTTTCAATGCAACCGATGGATATATCGTCAATCCGGAAATCCTTGGCAATCAAGGTTCAGGCAGCTGGAAACTCAATCTCGATGTAGATGATGGCAAGGCATGTGAGATTGATCTGTCAACAGAATTCACATTCATGAACAATCCGTTCATTTCTGAAAATCAGCCCACTGGAGGACCAGACCCCACAGTTGTGCCTCAGGAAACGCCATTGTTTGTTTTTGTTGACGCAACTGGTGTTGATGACTCAAAGCTGGATTCTGATGGTATTATCGTAGTCAACTTTGCTCATGGTTCCGTTACGGTTACACATGACGATGATGGCTCTATCTTTAAGATCAACAATTCAACCAATCAAAAAGTGATCGAGAGTGATTGCACACTTCATTTCGCACTCAGTTCAGATACAGACTATACCGCTACACTTCTTGTCGACAATGTTGACGGTGTGTATACGGTCAAGTCGAATAAAGTAAGCACTGATGTAACTGTCGAATTCAAAGCTCCCGAGTTCAACCTCGAGATGTGGGGTGACTATTCGTTAGTTGAAGATGCATCAAACAATTCGTTTACCCTGACTTACCAGAACGGTTCTGTTGATATAGCAGATTATGACAAGTGTGTCGGCAAAGAAGGTAATAACTTCCAGTTTGGAGGCAACACTATTAAACTTACCATCACTCCCAATACAGGATTCAAACTCAGCAAACTAAAGATAAACGATAAGGATGTCGATATAGTTGATGGAGGTATCTTATCCAAGGGTACAAATAGTAAATGGATCCTGACGCTCAACGATCTTGGAAAAGACAATAATGTTAAGGTAGAGGTTACTTTCGATCCGCTGCCTGAACTGAAACTCACCAATTATAGTGAGTACAAATCAGGAACTCTGACATTTGAGAATGGTACTGTAACCGTTGGAAACACCCAGACAAACGTATTCTCAGATTACGCACCAATAGATTCAGACATCACCTTCAATATTGCCCCTGCTGATAATTTTATATGCTATGCCTATCTGAATGGCAACCAGCCGGAGTATGTTAGCGGAACATATACTCTGAAAGCATCAGAGTTGAATGGCAAGAATGAATTATACTTCAAATTCGAACCTCGTAATAACAATAGTATTACGATAGTGGAATTTTCCGGCACGGCTACTGTCGATGGTTCTAATTACAAGATAACCTACGACCACGGATCAGTATTGATCCCGGTAGCTTCCATAGATGGAGAGCCGGTAGAAACTGATGGTATAACAAGGTTCAAGGTTAAGTCGGATGTCAGCAATCTCGCAATCACTCTGGAGCCTGCGGCTGGTTATAATGCTAAGCTCTCCTGCTTCGGTCAGAATTGCGAGCTGAGCAACAACACGTATACCCTGCTGATTGACCCCAACAAGGAAGGACCTTACAACTTTGAAGCGACTTTCGCCCAGATCAATCTCCAGCAGGCAACTGTAACATACTCTTATGAAGGTCAGGCAGCTAACATTGAGATTGGCGAGAACCTGTTACCGTATGGTCAATTAACAGGCAAAAAGGTCGATTTTAATGTCCCGCTTACGCCAGTTAACGGAAAAGTTAAGATTAAGCTTTCGGTCAACTTTATTAACTACATGAGCAAGCTTGTGATCAACAATGTTGATTATTCTGATCAACTTCCGAAAGATTACAAATCTCTTTACGAGAGTTTTGGTAGCCAGTTCACAAATATAGAAGTTGAAGTACCGGTAGCAGACAGTTACACGATTTACACGAAGGCATATACAGCAGAACGCGGCAATCTCGACCAGCTCGCCGTCGGTAACTTCCTGTGGTTCTATGATTACGATATTTCTATTGCTAACAGCGGTACAGGCGACGATTATGTCGAAAATGCTACTCTGAATGTGCTTCAGGTCGAGATTTATGACCCGGTCACAGAAAAATGGGGTGAACCCATTACTTCTCCGACGCCGGGATCCGCAATCGATTGGCAACCAATTACCAAAAACGTTAACGGTGAAGAAGAAGTCATTGGCGGTTCAGCAGTTCTGCCTGCTGGATCCAAGGTCACGATGCAGCTGATCCCCGATTACGGCACGCAGCTTGTCGAGCTTGGTCTGGGTAATCCGGATGAAAAATCTTTTGAGACTGGTGATATGTATACATATACATTTATAGTCGGTCCAGGCAACTTCCATCTTAATGCAAAGTTCGAACCGGTTCCGAATTACATGGCACCTGATTCTTCAGTTTATATAGAAGACGGTTCGATTGAACTCGATCAGAGCGAAGACTCGATTAACGGCGGATCGGCGGTTCTTTTTGTAAACGATACTGATTTAAGTCCAGCAGAAGAAGCAGAATTCAAAACGCTCGCAGACTCGACCTATGTAGAAATAACGTCTTACCTTGATATCAGTCTCGATCAGGTTGTTTACCAAGGCGTAAGCAAAGATAATGCCGTATACAGCGGTCCCGATAAGAACGTTTGGGACGAACCTTTGGAAGAACTTTCCAAGCCGGCAGAGATTACACTTACTGTCTCGGATGACATTGCGAATGAGATTGGAACTGGCACGGTCAAGGTTCTCCACAACCACAACGGAACGCTTGAAGTAATCGATGCAGATTACAACCCTGCAACCAAGGAACTCACCTTCAAGACAAGTTCGTTCTCCGACTACGCTATCGCAGTTGAGGCTGAACAGTACAAGGTAACA